>NZ_JAMXFD010000006.1:70107-90359 GCF_025370875.1 Laspinema palackyanum D2c | reverse complement strand
CGTAGTAACGACTTCAGTCGTTATCCAGTCTCAGCCTGTTGTTCGTAGTAACGACTTCAGTCGTTATCCAGTCTCAGACTTTCTTGAAAATGGGCCGCTTCCTACCCCTTCAAAAAACCAAAACAATCAAGTTTCGCCTCCTTGAAGTTGGTCAAGCGCACCCCTCTAGTCGCTCACTGGCTTCTTTTTTTTGCGCTTAGACACTTCTTTTTTCCGGCGAGTCCCTACCACAGAAACCGCCTGTTCCACCGGATATCCCACCCGGGGAATCACCTGATACAGTCGCTCTTTTTCCAGTTGCTTCAGTTCGGTGTAATCCACCCAGTGAATACAGTCCACTGGACAAGTGTCGATCGCCTCTTGAATCACATCCTCCGGGTCTCCGTCCTGGCGAATCACCCGGGAACGTCCATAATCCTCCTCAATATAGAAGGTATTTCGCGCCACATGAGCGCAATGTTTGCAGCCAATGCAAGTCGGTTCGTCCACATAGACGCCATTTTGTCGCAATGCGCCGCCTAACTCTGGCTCCAAACCTGAACGTTCCGGGGCATCCCGTAACGCGCCACCTAACTCCGGTTCAAGACCCGAACGGTCCGGAGTTTCGGGGGTTGAGAACTCAGAAAACTCTTCCATTAGCTGGCCCAACGTTGCAAGACAACCCGGATCGAACCATCTTCATTTTTTTGCTGTTCGGCAATTTGAAACCCTTGTTTCGCCGTTTCATTCACCACGGTGTGATAGGCATAGCGCTGGGTCACTTCATTCAAAAACCGATTCACGGTCCAGGGTTGCTGCCAATATTGCAAATCAGCCACCAGGGAATATTCTTGGCCGTTCCAAGCAAACCCGATGTCATATCCATTGTCTTGGGCGATCGCCACTTCGGCGTTGTGGGTTAATCCTTTATAACCCCGGACCTCCGTCGGTCCAGATTTCCAGTCAATTCCCAACTCCGTTAACGCCGATTGCAACGAAGTCAGATTGCGAATTTGGGTCTTAATTTGGCTGAAATGTGACATAGTTGATGACTCTCTTGTGCTAACAATGGTGAATCAAAGGGAACCAGAAACAATTAAATTGCAGTTTTACAAAAATTTACCACTCACTCCAACTCGCTTGGGCGGTTGCAGTCTGGGACAGTTCTACCACTTGGGCAAAATGTTCCGAAGTCTTGGACTGGACCAGGACCTGTCCCAGTTGAGCTTCGATCGCCGCTGTGACCTCTGCACAGGATGCACCGACAATGCCAGTGACTTTTTCCTGCACTCGACCATCGGGGTAGATGACAAATTCGAGTGTTTCCATGAGTTTGGTTTGCTTTTTAGGTGGTTTTAATTCATAACCGGGCATCCCCAGCAACGCCAGTCATGCCTTTGGGTCAATTCAGGGATCCGAGACTGCCCAGCTTGGCAAGTCCTGTTAACTTATTGTGACCAATCGAATTATATTGAGTCATACCTTAACAAAATTTATTACCGATTAGAGTAAATCACTCAATATTTGCTAAGTTTCCCCTAAGTTGCAAGAGTAGTCAAGTGATCCCCACTCCCAGATTTGAAGGGGCAGCCGCTGGAGTCCCAGCCATTTCCAACCCGCCCCCATCCTGGCGATTCCGCTACAGTCAGGCCGCTTCACCTCTTGCCAATCCCGGTGTACCCGTCTGGAAACATTGACACAATTGATGCTCCCCCCTAAAAATTTTGATAGGTCTGGCCCCAGTTTTTCCGTTCATAATTCTTTACAAATCTCGGCGCATCTCACCCCAGAAACCGTGCTGCTGCTCAACTTCCGTTAGATAATGAGAATCTGTTTAATTCAAGGAATCCCCCATGAGTAACCCGCAAACCCCCCACTCCTCAACCTCAAACCCCCTGCGCATCGGTGTTCTCGGGTTTGGAGGCTTAGGACAAGCTGCCGCCCGGATCCTTGCCCCCAAACGCGAAACCCTCTGGGTGGCTGCTGCTGATAAACAAGGCTATGCTTACAATTCCCAAGGCTTAAATCCCGATGCCTGCATCACCACCTACCATCAACAGGGGTCCCTCGGCTACCTCGAACCCGGTGGCATCCTCAGCAATGACAGCATCGCCGAATTAATTTCTCAAGCTGACGTGGATGGGTATTTCCTCGCATTACCCAACCTCCCCAATACCTTCATGGCATCGGTGGCAAGACAATTTATTGAGTCTGGATGGCGTGGCGTGTTAGTAGACGCCCTGAAACGCACCAGCGCTGTTGAACAGTTACTCGAACTCCAGGATGACTTACAAAAAGCCGGGATTACCTACATGACAGGCTGTGGTGCCACCCCCGGCTTATTAACGGCTGCTGCTGCGTTAGCCGCCCAAAGTTTCGCCGAAATCCATAGCGTGAAAATTACCTTCGGCGTCGGAATTGCCAACTGGGAAGCCTATCGCGCCACAATTCGCGAAGATATTGCCCATATTCCCGGTTATACCGTAGCCCAAGCAATGGCGATGAGTGATGCAGAAGTGGAAGCCTTGCTCGATCGCACCGATGGCAAATTGGCGTTGGAAAACATGGAACACGCCGATGATATCATGTTGGAATTGGCGGGAATTTGTTCACGCGATCGCGTCACCGTTGGCGGTATTGTCGATACCCGCAATCCGAAGAAGCCACTGAGTACCAATGTGCAAATTACAGGTCGCACCTTCGAGGGTAAAATCTCCACTCATACCTTTACCCTAGGAGATGAAACCAGTATGGCGGCGAATGTTTGCGGCCCTGCGTTTGGGTATTTAAAAGCCGGGGTGCGCTTGCATCAACGGGGGATTTACGGGTTGTTAACCGCAGCGGAAGTGATGCCGTTGTTTGTTCAGTAAGTCTAAGGGGGCGATCGCCGGATGAGTTTTGAAGTGCGATCGCCCCCGAGTTGGATTAAGTCAGGCGATCGGGGAGGGAACCGCTGCTGTCAACTCTTGGAATACTGCACCGCGATCGAGCAGATCCTGTTTCACCTCCTCCGAAAGCCCCATTACCTTAGAAAAAATCGCCCCTTCTGCGATCGCGCCATTCAAATTCGCACCCCGCAGGCGCACCCGCACCAACTTGGCATGATTCAACTTCGCATCCACCATCATCGCCCGAAACAAGTTCGCCCCAGTGAAGTCCGTATAATGCAACGTGGCGTAACTCAAGTCCGCACCCCCCAAGTCTGCATCCGTGAGGTCCGCACCACTTAAATCCGCACCACTGAGATTCGCGCCGGTTAAATTTGCGCCGGTCAAATTTGCCCCACTGAGATTCGCACAATAGAGATTAGCCCCGATTAGGGTAGATCGGAAGAAATCACACCCAATCAGTTTGGCCCGAAATAGATTCGCCCCAAACAAGCTCGTGCGAAAGAAACTGACACCACTTAACTCTGCATTACTCAGATCCGCCCGGAACAAGTCCGTATCGCGAAAATCTCGTTCTCCAGCAGCATACCGTTCTAGTAGTTCGTTAGCATCCATATTTTTAAGCGGGTTATTTTACGGCTGACTCTTCTATTTTCTCAGAATAAGGTAGTTATTTGGGAAAGTTTAAGGTTTGGCTAATAGTTGGGGTTGGGGTGAGTCGGGAGTGTTCGGTCTGGGTTGGCAGGGGAGAAAACCCCGAAAAACCTGGCCCGATACAAATCCGCAACCCAGAAATTCGCTGACTATTTAATCGTGTAATAAAGCATCAAGTAAAACCCTGGACCATGCCGATGCAGGTGAAAAAATCGAACTCATATAAAAAAATGTGGATTAGGTTTTCTTAGTAGAAGAACAGCTAATCCACCCCTTTAAAACTACTCTTCCGGTTCGATTCCTGCAGCCCGAAGTTGAGCCACTAATCGTTCAGCCCGTTGATGTTCCTGTTCAGCCCGTTGATGTTCCTGTTCAGCCCGTTGGCGTTCCTGTTCAGCCCGTTGGCGTTCCTCTTCAACTCGTTCTGTACCCCACAAGAGTAAATTTCCCGCTTCATCCCACCAGCGTAGCCAGTATCCGGGACGATTTTCTCGTTGTCCTTCCCAGACTCCAAGAAATAGCTGCATTTCCGGAATCCAATAGCGGTTTTCTTCATTGGCTGATTCCAGTTGATACCGCTGATTTTCTCCTAAACGATACAGTTCTAAGGTTCCATCTTCTAAGTCAAAAATGCCATAGTTAGGAATTTGCAAAATCTGCTCGTAATAGAAGTATTTTCCCGGGGGATAGGTCGCTTTTATGGAATACTCTCCCCCTTCGGTTTCTGATAAAAACTCCAAGACTAGAGTGGGAAGTTCCCCTTGCAGTCGCGGGGTATAACTCCGCTCAACTTCGGAACGTTTAACCGTAATATGGGGAATATACGCCCAATCCGGTGCTTTGACGACGAATTTGTCATTGAGGGTGGCACAAATGCCGTAATTGGTGGGGGTCAGGGCCGTTTCCGGTAGTTTTCCCGCTAACTCCAAACTTTCGGTTAAGGCTGCTGCCAGAGTCGGTTGATTAATATTATCCACTGGGTCATCAGGCAGCACAAAATCATCGGGCAACTTTTCCCAGGTGATTGTGTAAGTAGGGGATGTAGCTAACATGATGATTCCTGCCAGGGTAGGGTTCATTACCTTACTATATCATGCCTCTGGGTCCGGCGTCCTGTGGGGGTGATTTATGAAGCGCCCTGATGCTTAGGGTTTGATTGAGCCGCTCAGAAATTGCCCTTAACGATAAATCGGCTATGATGATTGACACAAGCGTTAGGTTCATTGATTATTCTATAAGGGTTCGGGGCGGTGTACTGTTCTGCATCAATTTACGGTAGTTGACAATTATTAGTCAGGAAAAATAATGAAAGCACTCAAGGTTATGGCAACGATTGATGAACAGGGGCAACTGACTTTAGATTATCCTCTGATTACCGATAAAAATAGTCGATTTGAAGTGATTGTTTTGATTGCTGAACCCTCAGAAGTCGATGAAGAGGAAGAATCGAAAGCAGCACTTCTACAAGATTTTCAGCAGGCTTGGCACGAAGCAATGACTGGACAAACTATCCCGATCGCCCAAGTTTAGAAAGGGATTGAAGATGTCTTATCAACCTGTCATTTTAGGCCCAATGTGAACAATTCGATAGTGCTGACGATGACATTTACTGTATGATTACAAGCTATGATCAGCAGGAGAGGGAAAGGACAGAAGATGCCTAGAACGCTTAGGTGTAACCTGTTTATTTCCTGCAACTTACCCTTAATTCCGGATTAATGAAACGACTGATTTCTCTGACGATTAGCTTGCTTATTCTGGCTCTTATTTACTGGAAAATTGATTTTCCCCGGTTGGTTCAGGTTTTCCAAAATTGCGATCGCCTCTGGATGGTGGTGAGTTTGGGAATGGTTGTCCCCCTGGTGGCGATTACCAGTTGGCGTTTACAGCAGCTTGCACCGGCAAGTTCAGGGCTGGATTTTCCCGAGGCGAATCGGCTGATTCTAGCTTCTAGTGTGTTAAATATGGTGTTGCCATCGAAAATGGGGGATATTGCTAAGGCTTATTTTATGCGCGATCGCGGGCATTTGAGTGGTTCTTTGGCCCTCTCTTTGGTAGTGTTTGAAAAAGCCTGCGATTTGATGTCTCTGCTATTATGGTGTGTTTTTGGCTTGCTCTTATATCCCGCAAAAGATGCTCTATTTTGGGCGATGACGACGGGAGTTACCGGAGGGTTAATCGTCGGGTTATGCTTATTGAGTTCTCCTCAGTTTGCTCGGGTCTGTTTTGGAATAGCGTCCCGTTTGGCTCCGAAAAAAGTTCAAATCAAGCTTGACAAATTGCGCTTTTCCTGGGGAGAAATGCACGATTATTTTTGGGGCGATCGCCGTCGTTTGCTGACGGTTACCCTAACTTCTATTTTCCTCTGGTTTTGCCATCTCTTACAAATTTGGTTCTTTATTCTCGCCCTCAATGCCTGGACACCATTTTTAACTAACCTCGCCCTCTCTCCCTTAGCCATTCTCGCCGGTTTGATGCCCTTAACCTTTGCCGGAGTCGGAACCCGCGATGCCGCCTTAATTTTGTTTTATCAGCCCTATTTTGGAGAAGCAACGGGAGCAGCTTTGGGATTACTTTGTACCTCTCGTTATTTGCTCCCAGCTATTGCAGGATTACCGTTTTTAGAGCGATATTTATCCACCCTCCGCACCCAAAATCGTTAGGAATTATCTAGGATTTATTCTCCCGAAAATTGCTGCTGTTCAATGATGAATAATTTACGAAAATTCCTAACTGCTCCTATTTCCCACCGATTCAGTCCCCTTGTTATCTTTTGGTTCAGTTTGATCTTGACTTTTGCAACTATTTATGGGGCAATGGTCCTGCAAAAAGCCTTTAGCGTTGAATATATGGTTCAGGATGATGCAAGGCAGCACGTCTTTTGGATGCAGCGATTTTTAGACCCGGATTTATTTCCGGGGGATTATATTGCGGATTATTTTCAATCGGTTGCACCCGCCGGATATACGGCAGTTTATCGCGGGATGGCATGGTTAGGAATTGAGCCATTATTGTTGAGTAAGTTGCTGCCGATCGCCCTAGCTATTATCACTACAATTTACTGTTTTGGGTTAACCTTCCAGTTATTTCCGGTCCCCTTGGCTGCATTTATCAGTAGTCTGTTGCTGAATCAAAGTCTATGGATGAAATTTGATTTGGTTTCTGCAAGTCCCCGCGCTTTTTTATATCCCCTATTTGTGGGATTTCTCTATTATTTATCACGGCATCAGTTATTGGGCAGTTGTGTAGCGATCGCCCTCTTGGGACTCTTTTATCCCCAGTATGTTTTCATCGCTTCCGCTATCTTGCTCTTGCGTCTAGTTTCTTGGCAGTCTTGGCGGATTTTTCTTTCCCACAATTGGCGGGATTATCTGTTTTCAGGAATCGGTTTAGCGGTAGCATTTGCAGTGATGTTGCCTTATGCCTTGAAAACTAATGAATATGGTCCGGTGTTAACGGCTGCTGATGCCATGACTTCCCCGGAATTATGGCCGGGAGGACGCAACCCATTTTATCATAAAAACCCCTTTTATTTCTGGTTAATTGGAGAGCGATCGGGAATTTTACCACCTTTGTTACCCCCGCTGATTTGGATAGGAATTTTCTTGCCCTGGGTTTGTCGGTATCCTTCCCGGTTTCCTTTAGTTTCTCAACTTTCTCCGGCATTACAGGTATTAAAAAACCTGATGTTAGCAGCAGTTTTAATGTTTTTTACAGCTCATTTGGTATTATTTAAACTGCATTTACCCAGTCGCTATATTGACCATAGTTTTAGAATTGTTTTAGCTGTAGCAACCGGAATTTTAATTGCAATTTTGATAGATTGGGCATTGGAGGTTTTAACGCCATTTTCTGGACAGTTGCAACAGATTCTTGCAGCAGGAATGACGCTATTTTTCACCGCTGCCCTAATTTTTTATCCGAACTATACGCCAAGTTTTCCTCGCACCAATTATCGTCCGGGACCCTTGCCGGATTTATATCAGTTTTTTCAACAGCAACCCCAGGATAGTTTAATCGCTTCTTTAAGTGGGGAAGCGAATAATTTACCGACATTTTCCCATCGGTCTATTTTAGTCGGGCGGGAATATGCCATTCCCTATCATCAGGGATATTATCGCGAATTTAGTCAACGGATGCGGGATGTAATTCGCGCTCAATATAGTGGGGATAAAACAGTGGTGCAAGGGGTGATTGAACAGTATGGCATCGACTTTTGGTTAATTGAGCAATCGGCGTTTGAACCCGGGTATTTTACCCGAAATCGCTGGTTGCAACAGTATCAACCGGAGGCGGATGAGGCGATCGCCTCTTTGAAATCGGGAAATCTGCCGTTTGTTGCGGAGGCGATCGCCCCTTGTACGGTATTTGAAACGGGGGATTTCCTAGTCCTCCAATCTCAGTGTATAATTAACGACTAACTGTGCATCCTCTGCCCCATTCAACCGGGTTAGTTCCGTTCCCTTTCCCCAACTTTACCCTCTTATCTATGGCAATGCCCAATTTGCATCGATTCTTGACAGGTCCCTTGGAAAAATCTCCAAAATCTACGGTGATTTTTTGGCTGACTTTAACCTTAGCTTTTGCTACAGTTTATGGAATTTTGATATTACAGCAGGCGTTTAGTATCGACTATGTGGTACAAGATGATGCGCGGCAGCACGTTTTTTGGATCCAGCGTTTTATCGATCCGGAATTGTTTCCCAATGATTGGATCGCCGATTATTTTCAATCCGTTGCACCAGCGGGATATACTGCCTTTTATTGGATTTTCGCCAAACTGGGCATTTCTCCGATGCTGCTGCATAAACTCCTACCTCCTATTTTAGGATTAATCACGACAGTTTTCTGTTTTGGCATCACAATGGAACTGTTGCCAGTGCCCGTTGCAGGATTTATCAGTGGGTTATTGCTAAATCATTATATCTGGATGCGGGATGATGTGGTTTCAGCAACTCCCGTGGCGTTTGTTTATCCCCTATTTACTGGATTTCTCTATTTTTTATTGCGGCGAAAACTCTGGTTAACAGGGGTATTTGTTGCCCTTTTGGGATTATTTTATCCGCAATGTTTGTTAGTCGCAGTGGGAGTTTTAATTTTACAATTTTTGCGTCTGAGTGATTGGCGTCCTCATCGGAAGCACCCGGGAAATCTGTATCAATTTTATGGAACTTTATTCGGAATTGCAGCGATAGTTATTATCGCCTATATGTTAAAGTCCGATGATTATGGTCCCGTGATTACTGCTGCTGAAGCTAAAACTTTGCCCGAGTTTTTAAAGCGGGGGAAAAGTGAGTTTTTTAGCGAGGATTGGGGCCATTACTGGTTTACCGGACAACGGAGTGGAATGATGCCTCGGTTTGCAATAATTTCCCCGTTGATTTTAGGAGGAATTTTACCACTTTTACTCCGATTTCGCGGGGCTTTTCCTTTGTCGGTTCAGATAAAACAGGCAGGTATTTTGCTGGAGATTATTCTGGCATCGTTAGGAATGTTTTTCCTATCTCATCTGCTGTTATTTGACTTACATTTACCCAGTCGCTACACGGAACATACCTTTAGGATTGTCAGTGCGATCGCCGCTGGAATCACCGTCACCCTGCTGATGGATGCACTTCTGATTTTGGGGGAAAATATAAATCAAAAAACTATCACTCGGGTTGGGTGTTACTTAATTTTAGCCGCACTTATTTTAGAACCTTTAGGGTTAAAACGATTTCCTCGCACGGATTATCAATTTGGGTATTTCCCAGCATTATATGAATTTTTTGCCCAACAGCCAAAAGATATTCAAATTGCATCAGTTACCGATGAAGTGAATAATCTTCCTTCGTTTAGTCAACGATCAATTTTAATTGGGAATGAAGGGTATGTTGTACCTTATCATGAAGGGTATTATGCAGAAATCGAGGAACGGAGTATCGATTTAATTCACGCCCATTACAGCCCCAATTTAGCGGAAGTTGAGCAGTTTATCACCGAATATGGTATTGATTTTTGGTTAATTGAAGAAGGGTCGTTTACTGCCTCATATCTGAAAAACGATCGCTGGATGATGCAATATCAACCGGCGGCGAGTCAGGCGATCGCCCAACTGGAGAAGGGAGTGACCCCGGTTTTAGCAAAAGTTGGCGATCGCTGCACGGTATTCCACTTCGATAAACTTGCCGTCTTAGATTCTGCCTGTATTCTCACTTTCAATTCATCCGATCTATGATCTCATCCCGATTTCTTCGCATTATCTCCAACTCCTCGCGACAATGGCAAATTTTCTGGCTGATTGCCACCCTCGCTGTAGCAGCAATTTTTGCAATTTTTGCCTTAAAAATGGCTTTATCTAACCCTTATATCATCCAAGATGATGCTAGGCAGCACGTCTTTTGGATGCAGCGATTTTTAGATCCGGACTTGTTCCCAGATGATGTGATGGCGGACTATTTTGAATCCGTGGCCCCTGCTGGATATACCACCCTTTATCATATCGGGGCTAAACTGGGAATTAATCCATTTTTATTCAATAAAATCCTGCCCTTACTTCTGGTCCTTGTCGCCACTTTCTATTGCTTTCAAGTGGTGATGGAGCTTTTCCCTGTGCCATTTGCCGGATTTATATGCGGATTGCTGCTGAATCAAAACTTTTGGTTACAAGATGATATTCCCTCCGCCACGCCCGTTGCTTTTGGCTATCCCTTATTTTTAGCCTTTCTGTATTACTTCCTGCGAGAAAATCTCATCTTAACAGCAGTAACCATTGCCCTCTTAGGACTATTTTATCCCCAGTGTGTTTTTCTGGCATCAGGTCTTTTAGTGTTCCACTGTTTGTCCTGGAATCAAGGCAAAATTTCTCTATGTCCCCACCGGAAAAACTATTTAATGTCTGGGATTGGTTTAGCTGTAGCCCTGGCAGTGATGTTACCTTATGCCTTGAAATCTTCGGAATATGGTCCAGTTCTAACCGCTGCCCAAGCCAAAATTTTATGGCCCAGTTTTTTTATTGATAATCCTTTGGAATATTGGTTGTGTTGGCGGCGAACCGGGATATTTCCCAGTGAATGGTGCGAACTTTCTTTTACTTTGCCTCAAATTTGGTTAGGGGTTTTGTTGCCGGTTCTGTGGCGATTTGCTCCCCGGTTTCCCCTGGCTGAAAAAATTAGCCCCAGCCTGGTTCTGTTGCCGCAATTATTAGTTGTTTCTTTGACTATGTTTTTGGCAGCTCATGCTCTTTTATTTCAACTGCATCTTCCCAGCCGATATACGGAACATAGTCTGCGACTGGTGATGCCGATCGCCGGAGCAATTTCCTTGACGTTGATTTTAGAATGGCTGGTTCAAAAACTGCGGACGACTCCGGCAAAAAACTCCAAATTTATATGGGGAATAACCGCTTCTGCTTTGTTGACCATTTTGCTAATCTATCCGATTCTGTTAAGAAAATTTCCCGATGTAGATTACAAAATTGGCAAATTCTCACCCCTCTATGAATTTTTAGCCACTCAACCGAAAGATACGTTAATTGCCGCCATTGCTGAAGAAACCGATAATTTGCCTGCCTTTACCAATCGGTCTATTTTGGTTAGTCCTAGCTATGTGATTGGCTATCATCAGACCTATTATCAAGAACTCAATCAACGGGCAATAGAACTTTTGACCGCTCAATATAGTGAAAAATTGGATGCGGTCCAGCAATTGATTCAAAAGTATGGGATTGATTTATGGATTGTAGAACGGTCCGCCTTTACCCCGGAGTATTTAGACAAAAGCCCTTGGTTGCGCCGCTTTCAACTGACCGAAACTCAACCGCTTTTTAAGGCTGCCGAACAAGCTGAAGCAGCACTCCGACGAGGGACGGTTCCGGCATTAGTGGGAGCGATCGCCCCTTGTACTCAGTTTGAGGCGGGCGATTTTGTCGTACTCCAGGCGGAATGTCTGACCAAGCGTCGCCGTTAGCGATCCCCCAAATTTACGGCGATCGCTCCCTTATTTTTTACCTTTCCCCGAGGGGAACTGATCGATCTGCGCCGAACCATAAAAGACAATTTCCTGGTTTTGCAGTCGAATCCGATCCACTCGCAATTGGCTTCCCTCTAAGGCAAATTTATCTAAATCCAGCAAGTCATTGACATGATTAATCAATTCCTTACCCAGATCAACCGCCTTTTCGTCTCCGCCATAACTCACTTCGATAAATTGGATTTTCCTACGTTCTTCCACCTGAACGCTGGCAGTCATATCCAGAGCGATCGTTGTGTCAGAGTTGCCTAAACTCACTTGGGACAGGATTTGAATTCTCTTATCGGGGGTGAGGTTGACCTGAGTTTGGTGAAAATTCAGGGACTCCCCTTGATACTGTAATCTTTGAAGTTTTTCGACTACAAACGGTGTATTAAAGGAACTGTTTAAGTCAGCTTCGGTTAAAACCACTCTCATGCTGGCGCTGGTGGGTCGTCGTAACTGGACTTGACCGGCAAAAATCGCGCCAATATCAATGGCGACCGCTTGCAAGTACAATTCCATGTTCTCGATCCGCAGGCCATTATACATCAGCATTCCTTTGCCAATGAAGTCAAAGCCATCGACGCTGCCCTGCAACAGCTTTGTTACGGGTTCTGCTCGGACATTGGCTTCAACTTTTTCAGATTTCTTGAACAACGCAGCGATCGCAGCTCCGGCTACTTTACTAACGAGGGCATCACCACTTTGATTTTGAAACGGTTTACTGCCAAACAATGAGGATACCATTTTTTTGCAGGGTTGTTTACTGCTCCATTATAACGGTTCATTACAAAATGTAAACTTTTGTGATGGTTATGGTCACCATAAGGGAAACCGGGGGTAACCCTGGGGAAGAGGGGGAAATTTGCGGAATTTACCCGGGTTGATTCTGAGTCCCTAAAGCCCTTAAACCTACGCCCAGTAGTCCGTTCACTTTTTTAATTCCTCGGATAGCCCTGCCCTGGTGGCGGACAGATTGGGTGGGGCCTTTACCTGGATTTGAGGAGATTCCCCTCAAAAAATCTATCTTTTTAAGGAGAAATTCCAGCAGAAATCCCTTCCCGAGTTCATCCTTGCGACCTTCTGCGTTCTCCCAAAGGCGTCCCTTCCACACAAGCCCCTTCCAGTCTTGCTCCTAGCCATTGCGTTTGCTCCATCGCGGCACAGAGCAAATTGGACCCGGTTAAATTAGCCCCACAGAAGATCGCCCCATTGAGATTGGCTTCTTCTAAATCAGCAGAGGATAAGTCGGCACCGGAAAGGTTGGCGGAACTCAGTTCGGCCCCTTGCAGGATGGCGCGATTCAGCAGGGTCCCGCGCAAATCTGCCCCGCGCAAGTCTATCCCGCTCAAATCCAATTGGCTACAGATGGACCCGGCTAAAAAAGCCCCAGCCAAGCTGGCATCCCGCAGGTTGGCATCAACTAAAATCGCCCCGCGCAAGTCGGCATTCCGACAATCGGCCCCCGATAAAATGGCCCCAGTGAGGTCGGCACCGCGTAAGTTGGCGCGCAATTGCGCCCCACGCAGGTCGGCACCGGAGAGATTGGCTCCCATTAAATTGGCCCCTTGCAAGTTAGCTAGGGCCAGATGAGCGCCGCTTAAGTCGGCACCGGAAAGCTCGGCATTTCGCAAATCTTTGATTTTTCCTTGTCGAATCGCTTGTAAATCCATGAGAGTTCGGTGAATGGGTGGGTAGGTGGGGGAGATGGGGAAGCTGGGGAGATGTTTGTAGTAACGACTTCAGTCGTTTCCTCGTTACATGGCTGAAGCCATGTAACGCTCTCTTAGAGGCTATCCCTCCAGTCCCCCATCAAAGGCGGTAGACTCTCCCATTGCTCCTGTGATGGCTTATGCCATGACAGGAGAGTAACGACTGAAGTCGTTACTACGAACAGGAAGAAACGACTGAAGTCGTTACTACGAACAGGAAGAAACGACTGAAGTTTTTACTACGAACAGGAAGAAACGACTGAAGTCGTTACTACGAACAGGAAGAAACGACTGAAGTCGTTACTACAAGCATCCTCCCTATCTCCCGACTAGGCTTCTTCTAACCAGACATTGGGCAATTGAGAAGGGCGATCGGGGAGTTGCATGAGGCCCATTTCTGTGAGTCGGACGATGTGGGAAAGGGTATCGACTAATTGGGGGTCAAAGCGGGTGTTACTGCGAGCTTGACATTTTTCGAGGGCATCGGATAAACTGCGGGCCGATCGCGAACCGCGAGATTGGGTGAGTTCTTGAAAATAGGAGACTAACCCCAGAATTTGGGATTCTAAGGGAATATCTTGCCTTCGCAGTCCATCGGGTTTACCACTGCCGTCCCAATATTCCAGGTGATGTTTGACAATGTGGGTGACGGGGGCTAATTCAGGCATTGCTGAGAGTAATTGAGCGCTGAGAATAGCCCGATCGCGCCAAAAGGTTAAGCTGACTTCATCTAACTCTCGGGAGGTTTTGGCAAAAATTTCCAGGGGTGCCGAAACTAACCCAATCCGGAAGAGTAACCCCGCCAGTCGCAGTCGGCGCAGTTGCAGGGTTGGCAAATCTAGCAGTTGACCCACGGTTTCCGATAAGGCTGAAACTTGCAAACAAGCGCAGGGATTGGCTTCGTCCCGTTCATCGACGCGCTGGGCCATGCGTAAGAAGGCTTGGAGTTTATTCGCATTCAAATTCCGGCTGATTTTCAGGGCCCGCCCTTCTAATTCCCAGAGTTCGCGGGTTTGGCGGCTCATGGTCACCAGTTGCTGTTGCGACGTTTGCAGGTAGGTGACGATGCGGTTAACCACCCCGGTCATATCGGTCTGGGGAAGACCTTTGGTGTTGAGAATATCCTGGAGTTGTTGCCGGAGGCGATCGCACAAGGGCGAATTGTAGGGCCGAAATCGTTCGATTAAAATTTCTGCGGATTTGGCGACGAGTTCGGGGTCAAAGGTCCACATTCCATAGAATTTGCGCTCCATATCTACGGAAGGTTGACCCTCGGGTAAATACTCTTCATCCGAAAGCTCGTGGCATAACAGCATGGCCCGATAGGTGGGCGCAATAATGATTAAATTCCATTCATGAACTAAGCTATCCTCCGGATCCAGTTCCACCAAGGAGACGTTTTCCAGTTCGCTGGTGCGGTGGGTGCTAAAGCCACTGTCCGAGAGGGCGGCGATCGCCACGTCACCGGAATGCTGGGCCAGGTCCCAATATCGTTCCGCTTCTTGCAAATACCACTTGCCTTGTTGAAAGGTGACTAAAACCAAGGGTTTCTGGTCAGAGTCTGCGGGAGAAGATTCCAAAAGATGATCTTCAAGGGCGTGGCACAGGGCCACGAGGGTATTCTTAAAGTAAACTCCATAGCTAGTAGGCAGTTGTCCGTGGGGACTTGCGGCTTTTAGCTGGTTGAGTGTGGATTCCGGATTCATCTTATCGGGCGATTTATTATTTTCCCCATCATACCGGGAATCGGGACTGCTGTGAATTGGGGTTTAAACGAAATCAAAGGGGTCTAGGCTGGTGGCGATGACATTTTGCAAGCGCGCATAATATTCCCCGGTTTCGCGATCGCGAAGGATGGTATCGGCACCATAAGCATCTGTCCCTTGATAGATTTCCAACCGTTCAAAGGTGAGATTGCCCACGAATTCGATAATATCTTCCCCTCTGGTAAAATCGGTAATCACATCGGCTTCTGTGGGACTGTTTCCCCCGGTGCCGGGACCGATGCCAAAGCTATCGTTCCCCGGACCTCCGGTGAGGGTATCGCGACCGTTTCCTCCAAAGATGCGATCGTTGCCCTCGCCGCCAAAGAGGATATCGTTACCGTTTCCTCCAAAGATGCGATCGCTGTCTTCCCCTCCATAGATAATGTCATCCCCAGCAGCGCCATACAGGTGATCATTCCCGGAACCGCCATAGATAATATCTTTACCCGCACCGCCCTCTATCCCATCGTTCCCTTCCTGTCCATAGATAATATTGTCCCCGGCGACTCCATAGATAAGGTCATTCCCTGCACGTCCGTGGATCCTATCATTCCCCGCCGATCCCATAATGCGATCGTCAACGGTACTCAGTCCGAGGGCCGAAGCTTCATCGAGGGTTTTCTCCATCCCCCGGTTGTTGGTGTTGTTGAAGTTCAGGCTTAACGCATCTATTTCTAAGCCGTTATAGGCCGGATCCTCACTGGTAATGGCATAGTGGATTCCCACCGAGGGCGTTCCATGTTGCAAACCGCGACTGGGTACATGGGGAACATCTAAAGCATTCACCATGATGCTTTGGGAGATGTTCCAGTTTTCTGGGGTAAAGGTGATGGTGAAGGTGGTGGTCTCTTCCGTTGTGGAGTGAGCCTGGGGAAAGCCCGGGGTCATGGTTAAGAGGTATTCCGGCAGTTCTACCGTGATCGTAACGGTGTCTGTCGGCTGCTGGGAAAGGGCGATTTTATAGGAGTCCCCCCTGAACCCTTGCAGAACCTCGGTACTGCCAATGGGTTCGATTAATCTCACCCCACCCGGGGTCACCGGAGGGGGAACATCGTTCGGGGGAACATCAATCAGGGTAACCTCCACGGGCTCCAATTCCCGTCCGTCGTAATCGGGGTCAGCACTGGTGGCCTGATGGCGGATTTTCAGGGGGCGATCGCCTTGGTCAATTTCGTCGGCGATCGCGGTGACGGTGATGGGTTGTGGGATGTCCCAGTTGTCTTCGGTGAAAATGAGCGGACTCAGGGGGTCAATTCCCCCACCCGTCTCGAAGGTGATGGTGACATCTGCGGTGGGTTTACGACTCAGAACCACCGAGTAGAGTTCTCTACTGCTGCCTTCCTGGACTTCCAGAATCTCGTCCGTAGGGGTGATAATCAGTTGAGGAAGATCCGAATCCGGGTCCTCGGGGTCCTCATCATCCTCGTCAATGACTCCCTTACTCAGACCTTTGGCATAGATTCCATAACCACTGCCATCTTGATCTTTACTTTGCCAGACAATGATGAAGTTACCTTGATTGTTCTGGATGATTGCCGGGGAGGATTGAGTTCCCTCAGTGTAAGCATTGATGGGTGCGGTTTCTTCGGGATTGAGAAGAGTGCCCGCGCGATCGTAGCGCTTGACGAAGATATCCGAGGTTGGGGAATTTTTTTGGTCTGAATAGGCGATCGCCAGAGTTCCATCGGCACCTATGGCTAGGGCTTTAGTTGCGACGTTGATTCCGGGATCGAGTTTAATTTCACCCCCGATCTCTTGGCCGGAATTGAACTCATAGCGTTGAGCATACAGACCCCCCAATGCATTGCCACCGCCACTTTCCCAAGAGATTGAGAAGGTTGATCCATCGGGGGCGATCGCTACGACTGGGTTCTCTTGGTTGCTCTGATCGGTCGTATTCACCTGAAATGCTTGCAGCTCCATTGGCCCCGTGGCGTTGAAGCGTCGGGCTACAATATTTTGAGCGGGTCCTTGTTGATTTCCGGGGGTAATTTGCTGCCACGCAATGACATAGTTGCCGTTAGCGGCCATTGCGAGGGTGGGGTTAGCCTGATTGACTCCCTCGTTACTCACCTGAAAGTCTTGGGTCAGTTCGTTTTGGGCATTGTATCGCTGCACGAAGATACCTGCATTCGCCCCGTTGCCCTCGGCCCCCACCAAGAGAATGTTTCCTTGACCATCTAGGGCTAGGGTTCCCTGGTTTCCGGTGTTAGTGAGTGAGGTGGCGATCGCCTCTCCTACGGGATTTCTATCACTGTCATACCGCTGGAGAACTATACCGTTTTCCGACCCCGCTTCTTCCCAAGCGACCACAAAGCTGCCATCCTCGGCGATCGCTACGATGGGATTTTGCAGATTGTTACCTATGGCAACTTCCAACTCTTCCCCGACGGGCTGCCCTTGATTGTCATACTGTTGCGCATAAATCCCCGGAGGATTCCCCTGACTTTCCCAGACGACGAGGGTAGTCCCCTGCCCGTTGCTATAGATGCGAGGGTTAAGCTGATCTCCCTCGACGGTTGTATTGACTTTAGTATCTAAACCCACTGTTAGCTCAGGCATATACACTCCTCCCTTTATGAAAAAACCCTTATCCCCCAAGGTTTGTGGAAACGACTCACCTTCTGAATTATTGGACTCTTTCATCAAGATCGAGGCAATAACATTCAGGACTTGACTTAATCTTAAGTGTCTGTTACCGATTTAGATATGGCCCAATCGAGAGAACTTTCCCTCTAAACTGGATTAATCCCGTATTCACATCTCTCTCAAAATACATAGAGGCGGCGATTGAGTGATACCCTCTTATACCCTCGGATGGATATAGCTCTGCCATTTTTGTGGGTTGGCGATCGCCTCGGGCATCGCCTTTATCGGTGTTCTC
Organism: Laspinema palackyanum D2c; assembly: GCF_025370875.1. NCBI lineage: Bacteria > Bacillati > Cyanobacteriota > Cyanophyceae > Oscillatoriales > Laspinemataceae > Laspinema > Laspinema palackyanum. The sequence continues at coordinate 72,484 of NZ_JAMXFD010000006.1, read as the reverse complement.
AATGCAGGTCCTTTAGTCATAAGTCCCTAAATGTCCAAAATTTCTAGTGGTTTTCCTCAATATAACATGATTATCCGGACCGTCAATTAAAGGACCCTGGGGAAAATACGCAGATAACGTGAGGCAACATATAATTTAATTAAGATTTGTAACGAAGTCATGGACTGTAACGAAATGGACACCGATCGCCCAGAGGACAGGTAGATTTACCGGCCTGATCGGCGATCGTGCGAGAGAACCGGGATCTGAGCCTAACCTACACCCCCTGAACCTCGTTCTCAGGCTGGGGGTGAATGAGAGAATGGGCATTTTGACGCATTGATAACGATGCAAATTCCCAATAACATCTTATATCTTCTGCAAAGTTCAGCGAATTTTTCAGTTTACCAAGGGCTACCAATCATGACAAAAGCAGCCCAATAATAGGGATGATTGAGATTTTGATTGGCTACCTGAGTGAGTTCCGAGGGCAGAGAAATGGTCCGATCTGGATTCTTAGCAATCCACTTCCCATTTTCAATCCGCCAGTCTCCCTGAATCATCGCGATTTGAGCGCGGCGTAAGGCTTCGGCTTTAATGTAAGGGCGGGTTGATGAAGCAGTGCCATCCTCATTGGTCCATCCCGACCTAAATTGATTATAAAACTCCGTCATTAACGCTACCGTTCCTTCATCGCTGATGTACCAGATACTAGCTAAAGCCGATTTAACCCCAGCCTGAACTGCTAACCCCGCAAAGCCTAACTCCGCATTGCGATCGCCGATCGCTGTCCGACAAGCGGATAGCACTAATAATTCCACCGGCGGTTCCGTCCAGTTCAGTCGGCGCAGTTCCGAAAGCGGGAGAGTTGTATCCCAGAGTTTAATAAAAGAATTACTCGGAGACCCGGGTTTAAAGTCCGCATGAGTTGCCAAATGAATCATCTGAAACGCACCTTTTTGACGGTACTCTTGCATATTTTTTAAGGTCAACTCTTCATTCAAGAACGATTGACCCGGCCACTCGGTTAGAATGCTGTTAATTTCCACCGGGACCGCCGGTAACGGATACATTTCCGCAAATTGGGAAACTCCCATTGCTAACAGTTGAGCATTGTTCAATGGGTTATAGTTCATTTCCGTTAAATTTACACTGGGGATGATGCCAATGGTATATTGTTCAATCAGAAATTGCTCCTGATTATATAGGGCAGATACCGGAAGCGATCGCAACCCTTCATCCATTGAAAACATCAAGGTATCAATTTCTAGTTCTACCAGATCCTCTGCTAAGGGTTGAATGAACCACTCATACAGTTGTTGGGCCGGAACTTGGTAACTTTTGGTAGTTCGGGACCGAGGATCAGCAATGGCCCTCCTAAAGTCTGTAACGACTTTCAGCAGGGTTTCGCGATCGGCCTCTTCGACTTTTTTATAAATCGGATTACCTTTGCTAGGCATGAGAATCAAGTCTAGTTGTTGATCTCGGACGAAAGTATAGAGAATGGCTGGCTTCGTCCCCGTGGGTTCGGAATCATGCTCGAATTTTTCTTGCAGTGCAGTAAAAGTTTTGAAATTACGTCCGACGGGTTGACCCAGATAAACACTGAGCTCTTCTGTGAAATACATATCCAGAAGGCTAATCGCTTCCGTCATATTTCCTTGATCAATCTGTTGTTCGATATCTATCCGGCTGATGGTGCGAATGTCGGGAGCATTTTGGGCTTCAACCCACACTGACATCTGGGAGGTTTCAGCCAAATAAGAGCCTCCAGAACCCATCCCCTGAAAATCAGGAAGAGGTGGCGCTAGGGTATTTGCAATCTCTGTTTCTCCTAAATTTGGCGCAACTTCTAGTTGCAGCGATCGCAGGTTACGCACGATCGCCTGTGATCTGGATTCCCCATTTGGAACTGCCGGATCAATAGGCGGGGTTGTGACGATCGGGGCGATCGGTAAATTCTCTCCCCCGTTCTCACCCGGAGGAATCGAGACATTCCCTCCCCCGTTATTAGCAGGAGGAACTGGGTTGGATATATTTCCTCCAGGCGGATTACTCGAATCCGGTGCCGGTGAAATAATGAACGGTGGAGGCACGGGATTCGGCTGTATTGGAGGATTGACAATGGGTCCGGTTGACGGATTATCCGACCCTATCGGTGGAGAAGTTGGATCGGGTTGAGTCGGAGTTCCATCACCCGGTTGAGTCGGAGTTCCTGTTCCCGGTTGAGTCGGAGTTCCTGTTCCCGGTTGCGTTGGAGTTCCTGTTCCCGGTTGCGTTGGAGTTCCTGTTCCCGGTTGCGTCGGAGTTCCTGTTCCCGGTTGCGTCGGAGTTCCTGTTCCCGGTTGCGTCGGAGTTCCTGTTCCCGGTTGCGTTGGAGTTCCTGTTCCCGGTTGCG
>NZ_JAMXFD010000006.1:0-70007 GCF_025370875.1 Laspinema palackyanum D2c | reverse complement strand
TTGCGTCGGAGTTCCTGTTCCCGGTTGCGTCGGAGTTCCTGTTCCCGGTTGCGTTGGAGTTCCTGTTCCCGGTTGCGAGGGAGTTCCTGTTCCCGGTTGCGAGGGAGTTCCTGTTCCCGGTTGCGTTGGAGTTCCTGTTCCCGGTTGCGAGGGAGTTCCTGTTCCCGGTTGCGAGGGAGTTCCTGTTCCCGGTTGCGTTGGAGTTTCATCACCGGGGTCCGTCGGAGTTTCATCACCGGGGTCCGTGGGAGTTTCATCACCGGGGTCCGTCGGAGTTTCATCACCGGGGTCCGTCGGAGTTTCATTGGGACTCTGAGTGACAATCGTAATATTGCCTTGGGTGTAGCGAGATGGGGGGACTGGGACAGAGAAGTTGGGCGAAATGGTGGTAGAACCTGTGGTAATCGCGCCAGCGGTTCCATTGACGGTGGCATCCCCGATAATAAATGGGGTGGTAGTACCTCCGCTGTGTTGGATGCGGATATTGCCACCGCGATCGCCACTTTCTACTGATGAAATACTGGCATTGACACCGTTCTGATTATTAACAGTATTCAGGACCCGTACGAAATTCCCGGCGGTGAGGTTGATGTCACCCCCTTGAGAATTGAGGGCTCCGGTAGCGGTGATATTATTGTTAGCCGTGAGGCGAATTTCACCTCCAGCAGTGGCGATCGCATCAACAAACAATTCTCCTGCCGAGTTTAAAATTACGGGTCCTCCGGCAGTGGAGACCCTTCCCAGGCTAATATTAGCGGGCTCACTCCGGGGTCTGGTAACCAGAAAGGTGTTACCGAGGTTGGTTGGGATATTCGTGGGATTCACGAGTGACGCGACCCCCGATCGCAAAATTAAGGTGGCTTCATTGAGGAGGAGTTCGGCATCGGGGTCGTTCAGGTTTCCCAACGTGGTATCGGGACCCGTGATGGTAATATCTTCAGCGGAGATCGCCCCACCTGCTTCAATTTTTAGGGAGACTCCCCGATAAGACCCTAAAATCACATCCCCAGTGGCGCTAATAATTGGGTCATACTCACTCACAAACTGACCCCCACCGCCTAGGGCATTTTCAATGGAGAAATTTCCCCCAGCGGAAAAGTTAGAATCTCCGGAAATATTGCCGGGACTGACTAAGCGGAGATTTCCTCCCGCTTGAAACGCCGGTTGAATTCCGGTTAAGGCGAGGATATCAATGCTCTGATCCCCGAAAATGGCTAAATTCCCTCCGGCGATCGCCTGAAATCCCGTTTCCCCCTCGCGAACCCTTACCGTATCACCGCCTCGCAGGGTTAAGTCCCCCGTCGTCCGCAGTTGACCCCCTACAATCGTCAGGGTTTCAGGGGCGGAAACGATGGCATTTGCGCTGTTAATTGTCGTTCGGTCCTCGGGGACTGTCGAGGATACAGGGCGATCGCTTATCACCAGATCCCCTTGTTCCACCGGCAGACCCGAACCCGTCAAAATCACCCTTCCCCCCTCAGTGACGGTCACACCTGTGGCATGACCCACCCCGGTTTGAGTCAGTAATTCAGGTAAAGAAAGGGGATTCACCGATAAGGGAAGACTGCCGGAATTCCCAGAGTTCAAACCCTGGGGATTCACCTCAATACTGAGTAAATATCCCTCTTGAGCAATCCGCACCAAACTTTCTCCCGGGACCGCAGCTAGGGTAATGGTTCCTCCGGGGGCGCTGAGGGTTCCGGTATTGAGCAGGGTTCCCCCAATCAAGTTTAAATTCTGGTAGGGATTCACACTTAGGTGAGCCGCATTAATAATGCTTCCGACTTCTTGGGTGCTAAAAGAAAAAGCCAGGGGCTTGCCAATCAACTGGCTATAATCGTTAAACCCTTCCCCATCAAACCACCCCGACTCAAACTCAATTCCCGTCGCCGTAGTGGCGGTAAAAGCAGCCGGGACATTCAAGGCCGCATCCGGCCCAAAAACCAGTCCAGCGGGGTTGATTAAGAATAAATTAGACTGACCCCCAGTGACTTGAATTAAGCCATTAATATAAGAAGCATTTACCCCGGTTACTCGCCCGAGAATATTGCGAATTTCCGGATTAGACAGAAAGTTAGCGGTTTGACCGGCATTTAATCCAAATTGTTCAAACGTATGAAAAAGATTACCCCCATCGGAGGAGAGGGTTCCCCCCTGAATGTGAAACACTTCACCCTCAGGACTGACCACTGTCCCGGTGCCATTCTCCGCTGGTATAATCGGTTGGATTTGCTGAGAAAAGGCTACAATAGGAGGAAAAAAAGTTAGAATTATGCCCCAAGAAAGGGATAATAAAAAGCGGTTTTTATAAAGCTTAACTTTCATAATAAATTAGATAGAAATAAAAGGGTGGCATTGGAATAATGGAGTGGAATCCATCGGTGATTCTGTGAGCAGGGGACTCGGAATGTTGAGCAGACAGGAGGTTTAAGCTTTCGAGTAAAGGTGGAGCATCGATCGCTTCCGAGGTGGCGATCGCCCCGGACTCAAAACACTCAAGGGACTCCCTATCCGGGAAACTCTCCCCTCCTCGGGACTGAAACAATTGTTAACAAAGTTACTGGTGGACTTCGGTCCTTTTGAAAGTTGTACTTTTATCGGCCTATATTCAGCAGCATCCCGATCGCCGTCCCTAGGTTCAAAAAAATAGACCCGTTCCTTGGAAAAAATCACCCCACCCGATAGCGATCGCCCCTTACCATCCATTAGGATGACTATCCCGAGAGCTCAATCCCTTGAGTCCACGTTGAACTCTCTAACTGAGCGTTTTCTAGTATAGTCTATGCCTTGGGAAATGACCTCACCTAAACGATGGAATTTGACCCCGGGAAAAAATCAACATTTTCACAGACCGCATCAACCTAAAGGAAGAGACAGATTTAACCGTTTCAAACTAGGACTATCCTAGGGTAGAGAACACCTCACTAAGGATCCTGGCGATCGCCCCACCCAGAACCCTTCACCGCAACTTGAGGCCCCTCAACCCCGCCCCCGATGTTCTGACTCTCCTCAAGGGTTGAGAATCCCATATTTTTATCTTCAAACGGGTCTAAATTGAACAGGGGATGCCCCCTCACCTCTCTCTCCCTAACCCAAAATTATTGATAAAATTATCACCCTGGAAATCTTTTCAATTCGATATTCAATCACCGACCTAATTCAAGCAGAATTGGGATTTTAATCGAGGGTAGAGTCAGCCGAAATAAAGTTGATGATTTTCCCCAAGAGTGGGAGCATCTTGCTCCCTTGTTGTAATTAGTAGGGAGCAAGATACTCCCACGCAGGGTTTTTCAGTTGAAACTCATTTAATTTTACCCGACATAATTTTCGGAATCGAGATAATTTAAATTTTACCTATCAAAAATTAAGAAGAATTAGGGGTAACCTTTTAAGGAGAAACAAAAAATAGAACCTGGAACCGACAGAATCGAGGGCAGTAAAATTATTTTTTGGACTATGATAAATTAAATTAAGACCTTTTACCCCAACTTGATCAGTTGGCTGCGATCGCCCGCTTATGGAACAAATAACCAACTTAATTCCCGAAGGTCCAATTGTAGAATTTACCCTTCTCCTCTTGGTCATCTTGATTGTCCCTCCCATCTTTGAGAATCTGCGACTGCCCGGATTAATCGGGTTGTTAGTCGCCGGAGTCGTCTTAGGTCCTGATGGGGCGGGACTGCTCAATCCCAATACCGACACCATCAAACTGCTTTCGGACATTGGCAAAATCTACCTCATGTTCGTTGCCGGTTTAGAAATTGATATCCAACAGTTCCGCAAAACTAAAAATCGCTCCATCGGATTTGGGTTTGCCACCTTCCTGGTTCCCTTAATCGTCGGCACCATCATCGGACGAACTTTTGGATTTGATTGGAATCCTTCCATTTTGATTGGTTCCCTCCTCGCCTCTCATACCCTCTTAGGCTATCCCATCGTCAACCGCTTAGGAGTTGTGGGGAATGAGGCAGTTACGGTGACCATTGGGGCGACTATCTTTACCGACATTGGCGCGTTGTTAGTATTGGCAATTTGTGTTTCCTTCAATGCCGGAGAATTCACCGCCTTTTCTTTAATGCTCCAATTAGTATTACTAGGACTGTATTCAACAGGAGTTTTATTTGGAGTTGACCGGGCGGGAAAAGAATATTTTCGCCGAACCGGAGATGAAGAAGGAAATCAGTTTTTATTCGTGTTGCTTGCCCTATTTCTGGCCGCTGTCGGCGCACAATTAATTAATGTAGATCAAATTGTGGGAGCGTTTCTCGCAGGACTGGCGGTTAATGATGTTGTGGGTAACGGTCCAGTTAAGGAAAAAGTAGAATTTGTCGGGAGTGTTTTATTTATCCCCTTTTTCTTTGTGGGAATGGGTTTATTGCTCGATATTAATGGATTTATTGAGACCCTAACCACCTCCCGGGGATTGACCTTAGCCATTGTTTTTGGCTTACTCGGGAGCAAATTTCTCGCGGCCTTGGTTGCCAAAATTTTGTATCGTTACCAGTGGATTGAAACCTTAACCATGTGGTCGCTTTCGGTGCCACAAGTGGCGGCGACTTTGGCCGCAGCCCTGGTGGGGGTGCAACAGGGTGTGATTACCCCGGAAGTCTTTAACACGGTGATTGTCTTGATGTTAGTGACTTCCATTCTCGGACCTGTGCTGACGGCAAGATTTGCCAGCAAACTGCCGGTCCCGAAAATTCAGATCAGCTCAAATAATATGTCGATCTGGTGGGAAACCCAGGGAGGGGAGATGAAGGTAAATCCTACCCTGGGAAGTCCGAACGATTTGTTTACCATTGTGGTGCCGATTTCTAATCCCTTGACCCAACGGTATTTAATTCAAATGGCGGCGCTTTTAGCCCGTCATGAGTCCGGGCAAATTATTCCCTTATCCGTGGCGATCGCTCATGTTCACATGGATGAACCCCAACTCGATATTGCCCTCAAAGAAAGTCGCCGAGCGCTTGATCGCTCGGTCCAAATGTTAGAGGAATTTGAGGTCAAAGCCAAACCGGAACTGCGGATTGATGATGAGATCTCCCGCGCCATTAGCCGAACCGCCCGGGAATGGGAATCTAACTTAATCGTGATGGGATGGAGTCCGACCACGCGCTTGCGATCGCGATTATTTGGCAACCTGATTAATGACGTTTTTTGGTCCTCCCACTGTCCCGTTGCCGTCATGCGCCTGATCGATGAACCCGTTAATATTCATCGTCTCTTAGTGCCGGTCAAAAATTTATCCCCGCAGACCTTGCGAACAGTCCGATTTGCCCAGTTATTTGCCGATGCAAATTCCGGGGAAATTACCCTCTTACACGTTTGTGCGCGCCGAACTCCTGTTGAACAAATTCATCGGTTTGAATCCGATCTCGCCCGACTGGTCCAGCGGGATAACTCCTCGGTAAAAATTACCATTACCACCATTCCCGATGATGATGTGGTCAAAGTCATTATGAAGGCAGCGCAATCCGTGGAGATGGTGATTCTTCGCTCAATTCGTCGTCGGACTGCCGGGGGTTTAACCGTTAGCAATGTCACCACGAAGGTGATTGAAGAGTTGAAATGTTCCCTAATTTTGTTTGGTGAACCGCACTCATAAGACCTCTTGATCGGGTCAAAACCGGCTAGGGGCGGGTTTCAACTTCCCCGGGAGGGGATTATTCGACTAACCCACCTGCTGACTTTGCAATTGATGCAACTCCGAGGGTTTCACTGCTCCATATTCGGTGATAATGGCGGTAATTAATTCCGCCGGAGTGAGATCAAAGGCGGGAAAGATAGATCCTGTTTGAGCATTTTATCTAATTTTCCCGGTTTAATCTTTACTGGGGTGGCAACCCAGGGTTATCCAACTCCTTGGCCTGCAACCATAATCACCCAATTTATCGGGTTTTTGTCCTTTAACCATTGTGGGTGAGTCACTCAGGTGTCTTGGGAATAAAAGTGTTGGCCAAGTGATTAGATAAACTTATAAGCCTGATTCCTAAAGAACCAAACTCTTTTGCCAAAATATGGTATAATAATTTTAATCTAAACAGGGCTAAAAATTGGAAAAATGGGCTAAATTAAAATTACTAGATGAGTTTTTAGTAACCTTAAATCTCCCAATTTTAAAGTCATTTTTCCATAAATTTAGACAATTTTAAAAATTTCTCTTTAGGGGATAAATTTACTATGAATGTCAACGCTTTAGTAACCCGTTGTACCAACACCTTCTCTCCCGAGTTTAAGAGTTTAGCCATAAAATTATCTTTGGCTATTCAAAATAGATCTTTTAAAGATTTTATCTGGGAAAAATTTGAACTAAATGATAGAGATGATAATTTTACAGAAATAAAAGATTTTTGGAGATTTTTTGAACAGTCGAGGGATCAACGCTTAGGGGCATTTTATACTCCTCCAATCTGTCAAGAGAAAATAATTTCCAAGATAAAAATCAATGAACAATCTAAGTACCTGGATCCAGGAGTGGGAACGGGAAACTTGTTGTTGGCACTAATCGACAAGATTTTAACTGAACTTCCAGGAATTTCGATAGACAAACTAATAAATTCTTTATATGCTTTTGATTTAGATAGAGAAGCTTTAGAGTTGGCTAAATTAAATATTCTACTAAAATTGCAGCAAATTTACCCTTCCGCTGTAATTGATAGAGTTCTCTATGAAAAACTCAAATTTTATGAGACTGATTTTACAGTAAAACCCCATACTGGTTTTGATTTTTTAATTGATTTTAATCCTATTTATATAGATTCTAAGTGTGTACTTGACCTCAAACAGGCTGAAAAATTTGATTATGTTATTTCTAATCCGCCTTTTATTACATTTTATGGGAGAAGAAGTAAGAAATTACCAGAAATCCACAGACAATACTACTTGAAAAGCTATGAATTTATTCCCGGTGAAATCAAAAATGGAAAGCTGAATTCTTATATGTTTTTTATAGAGCATGGCTTAAATCTGCTAAAAGAAGGGGGTCAGTTAATATACCTTTTGGATAACTCAATTTATGAAACCTCAGCTTATTTTCTGAGAAAATGGGTTGTCTCTAATTTTCAAATTAATTCTATTGATATTGGTCTGGCGGATTTTGATAGGGTCGCTAGTGGTCAAACTATCTGGCAGATCACAAAACATATTCCTAAAAATCCGGTGTTACTCAGAAACTTATCTACAGGAGTTGAGCAGAAAATTAATCAAGTAAAATGGCTGGAAAATGCTGAGTGTAAAATAAATTTTATTCAAAACAATTTCATTTTACAAAAAATGCGTAGTTTCCAGTCAATCAGTCATTATTTTCCTGGAAAATCCATAAGAACTTGTTGTATGCTTTTAGATCTAACCGAACAATTTTTAGTGGAGAAAGAAATTTATGAGAGAGATGATTCTGGATTAATTATGCCTTATCTTGAAGGAGGTAAATCTTTATCTCATCCAGACAAACCTTTTAAAATTTATCATCATATAAAATATGATCGAGACTTACAACTACGCCTGAGTGAAGAAATTAGGAAAACCTTAGAACAAAAGGGAATAAAAAATAAAAAACGGATAGGACTTGGTCCCCTAGAAATGTACTTATCTCCTAAGCTCTTTATCCGCCAGTCTTCTCACCGCTTAATTGTTAAATTTACGAGGGAAAACCTGATGGCCAATAACAGCTTATATATCTTAACCCCTATTTACTCCGCCTTTCAAAAAGAGGAGTGGGAAAAGGTTCTTATTTACACGGAACGCTTGCTGAATTCAAAGTTGTACTTATATATGGCATACAAACTCGATGTTATTAGAAAAAATGTTAAACAACAACCTCAAATCAAAGTCGGGGATCTCAGACAATTACCTTTTTGGATAGACATCACTAGCTCTTGGTTTTATGAAATCATTAATTTATCCCCTATCCAGCGAGATAAAATTGATGACATGATTTATCATTACTTAAATTTAACCCCAGAAGAAATCAACGAGATAGAGTGTTTTGTACAGTCTGTTTGATTGATTCAAACTCATTATCTAAGTTTTTCATTTCTCTCTCTATTATTTTCTTTTTCCGTTCTAAAGACTCTTGAACTTTGCTTTTTAGCAAATCAATAAACTCCCTCAGACTTCTCGGTTCAGAAGGAGCAGCGTAGTTAACTTGGATTTGATTATTAGGTTGAATCCGAAAACTATGGTGGATATCTTTTAATAAAAACACGGTGACGATTTCATCTTGGGGGGTCTGGACAAACTGGAGTTCTTCCCCTTTAGGAAGATAAGCTAATTGGCAATAAATAGCAAAATAATTGCCTGAACCAAAAAATTTTATAAATTTTTTATAAGTTCCCATATCGGGGTTACTATCTTTATAAAATAAGTTTGTAGCTTTTATGTCTATCCAAACCAACTGTTGTTCTAAGCTAGAAAATTCATAAACGAAATAAATATCATAAGGATTTTTTGTTTGACCCTTTGGCGCACCTCCCACCTTGAATATATTTTCTTTATTTTCTGCTTTTTGAACAAATTTATCTTCTAAAATATCACTAATTTCCGCCCCTCCTCTAGCCCCAACTCTAATGGGTAAGGTGGGATTTTCTGCTATGATCTCCTCAAAAATTGTTTTAATGAAGCTCAAAATAATTTCTTCTTTTTGATGCCATTCCATCGGGTTAGCCTCTTGAATTAAAAAAACGTCGTGATTACATAAATCGCCCATTATACCCACCCTAGTCATGGCAAAAGGCCAACAGAAAAGTCCCACCCTATTGGCTCACCCTGCTCATGAGGTCTCCCTAACCCACCTGCTGACTTTGCAAGCGGTGCAACTCCGAGGGTTCCACGGCCCCATATTCGGTGATAATGGCGGTAATTAATTCTGCCGGAGTGACATCAAAGGCGGGATTGTAAAATTCCACGCCGAGGGGATAAATGCGAGTGGAACCAATTTGATAGAGTTCTTCCGCATCGCGAATTTCGATGGGAATGGCGCTGCCTTCAATTAAGGTAAAATCAATCGTGGATAAGGGTGCGGCGACGAAAAAAGGAATGGCATGGGCTTTAGCAACAATGGCTAAATTATAAGTGCCAATTTTGTTAGCCGTATCCCCATTTGCAGCAATGCGATCGGCACCCACCACCACGGCATCAATCAATCCTTGTTTCATGCAGTGTGCGGCCATATTATCGGCGATCGCGGTCACGGGAATTCCCTCCTGCACACATTCCCAAGTGGTCAGTTTCGCCCCTTGTAGACGGGGACGGGTTTCATCGGCATAGACTCGTTCGAGGCGATCGCATTTCCACGCCGATCGCACCACTCCCAATGCCGTCCCATATCCTGCGGTCGCTAACGCCCCGGCATTACAATGGGTAAGAATTCGCAGCTTTTGTGGCGTACTCGGAAGAGCCTCCAAACCGTAATCGCCGATCGCCTGACAGGTTTTTAAATCTTCTGCTTGAATCCCCTGCGCCGTTTCTAGCAAGACTTTCTTGAGATAACTCACCGGGCCCAAAGTCTGCCTTGCCACCGTTTGCATTCGGGCGATCGCCCAAAACAAATTCACCGCCGTGGGACGAGTCTGGCGTAACGTTTCCGCCACGGTTTCTAACTGAGTCAAAAACTCCCCCCGTTCCTCCGTTTGGATGTCCCTAGCCCCCAAATACATTCCATAAGCTGCCGCCACTCCAATTGCGGGAGCACCGCGCACAATCATGGTTTGAATGGCCCTTGCCATATCGTCATAGCGGCGAATTTCTACCACGGCATACTCCGTCGGTAGACGAGTTTGGTCAATGAGCGCTACATGGTCTTTTTTCCACAAAACGGGATAAACGGGAGGATTTCCAGACATAATCAATCCGGTGAAAACTAGGTTAATTGGCTCTAACTGATTGTACTAGATAGGCCCAATCTTTGCCCAATTTTTTGCCAAAATTCAGTCAGTTTGCTCAGGAGGATGCGCCCGACCCCTTTCGTCATATTTTCAAATCGATAGGAGAATAAAAGCTCGATCACCTCCGAGACTTCCAGGTTTCCTAAATAGGCCAACCCTTGATCAATCCGGCGATCGCTATACACCAGATAAACTTTTGTAGCGATCCGCTCCGAAATATCCCAGGACCGCTTAAATTGCTGGTGGAGGTGGTGTTGATACTCCGCGAAATCGCCTCGGCGATCGGCCAGATACTCCTGGATATACTCGCTGGCAATCTGTGCCGAGGCCATGCCATGCCGAATCCCTTCTCCCCCCAAACAATTCACCGAGGAAACCGCATCCCCAATGGCGATTAAATTATCTCGGTAATAAATATCTTGCAGTCCTCGACTGTAGTGCAGCGTCGAACCGTGGGTTTCTAAGCGGTGATAGTCATCAATCTGAAGATAGTCTTTAATCAGCAACTCAATGGACTGTTTAATCGCCGGATAGTTATCCTGGAGAATTTGATGTTGACCGTAATAACGAGCCGCCCCTACCTTGAGAATATTGCGTTCCATCGGAAAAATCCAGGAATACCCTTGAGGCATCCAGTGATGGCCGAGGAAAAAAATCAGAGACTCAGCACAAGATTGGTAAGTGGAGTCCTGCACTTGAATTAAATATTCGATGCCGGTGCCGGAAAAAAAATCAGGGCGCTGTTGGCGGGGAGGGGACAGCAGCGATCGCGTGGACCCTGTAGCATCGACTAAAACCCGAGTCCGAAGGGCGATGGGTTCTTTCCCGTGGGGTTTAAGCATCACCACCGTTTCCCCATCCGGGGAAGAGTGACTCAGGTAGCGATGACCCAACCACACCTCACCCCCATTTCTCGTTACTTCCCCGGCCAAAAATTCCCGAAGTTTAGCAAAATTCAACACCGCACCTAACGCTGTGGAAGACTCCCACTGTTTGCGAACCTGGGTACTGCAAATTACAAGCTGATTCCAAAAACTCCCCACCACGGATTCCGGTAACTCAAATTGAGCTAAGGTTTCCATTGGAGTAACAGCACTAGAAAAATTATTTGCCTCAAAGGTTTGATGTTGTTCCACCAGTAAAACTGAGATGCCAGAACAGGCTAATTGCCTTGCACAATGCCCTCCTGCTGGGCCAGCACCCACAATAATCACATCAAAACTTTTCATGATATCACCCAATTTAGTCCTGAAATACAGCCATCATCATTCAGACAAAGAGAACGCAGAGAAAATAGGATTTCTCTGCGTTCTCTATTCCTGAGTTCTAGGGATAATTTTAAAGGGAGAATTGCTCAGGTTGTTAATTAATGAGCAACAGAGACCGGCGATTTAAAGGTTTGTAAAACGCGATCGGCCATTTGAGAAGGAGTTAAACCCAAATCCGCGAAAGATTGTTCCGGTGTGGCATGATCCACCAACTGATCCGGCACACCCAGACGCAACATGGACACGGGGATATTCTGATCCAGGCAAGCTTCCGCCACTGCCGAACCAAAACCGCCCATGAGGCAACCTTCTTCCATCGTCACCACTTTACCAATCCGTTGAGCCAGGGGCAAAATTAACTCGGTATCCAAGGGTTTGACAAAGCGCGCATTCACCACTGTGGCAGAAATCCCATGTTCGTTGAGAATTTCCGCTGTTTGTAAGGCGGGATAGACCATTGAACCATAGCCGAGGATTAATAAATCATCACCGCTGCGGAGGATTTCTCCTTTGCCGATTTCCAGGGGTTCCCATCCTTCTTCCATCAAGGGAACACCGTAACCATTGCCTCGGGGATAGCGCATGGCGATCGCCCCATCGGTGTAGTCAATTCCTGTGACTAACATCCGTTGCAGTTCCGCCTCATCCTTCGGTGCCATCAGCACCAAATTGGGAATGCAACGCAGAGAGGCGATATCATATAACCCTTGGTGAGTCGGGCCATCCGCCCCGACAATTCCTGCCCGGTCCAGACAGAAAAACACGGGTAATTTTTGAATGCAGATATCGTGAATGATTTGATCATAGGCCCGTTGCAGGAAGGTGGAATAAATCGCGCAAACTGGGCGAATTCCCTCACAAGCTAAACCCGCTGCCAGAGTCGCGGCGTGTTGTTCAGCAATCCCCACATCGATGTACTGATTAGGAAGTTTGGCCTGGAGTTTATCTAACCCCGTTCCCGTGGCCATTGCTGCGGTAATTCCCACAATTTTCGGGTTTTCTTCCGCCAGTTTAATCAGAGTTTCGGCAAAAACTTTGGAATAGCTGGGGGGTTTGGGTTTGTTGGAGGGAATGGCTTTTCCGGTGGCCAGATTAAAGGGATTTTGGGCATGGTAACCCACTTGGTCTTTTTCGGCGATCGCATAGCCTTTCCCTTTCACCGTGGCGACATGAACCAACACCGGACCTGGCATTTGATGCGCTTGATTGAACGTGGTGATCAACTCTTCCAGATTATGACCATCGATGGGTCCGATATAGGTAAAGCCCAACTCCTCAAAAACTGCCCCTACTTTAGGAACCGCCAACCGCTTCATCCCTTCCTTGATGCGTTGCATTTCTGGGGTGAAGGTTTCCCCGACAAAGGGGAGATGTTTGAACTGTTCCTCTAAATTGTCTTTGAGGAACTGAACCGGGGGACTCAGGCGCATTTTATTCAGATAACGAGGAATCGCCCCCACATTGGGAGAAATGGACATTTCGTTATCATTGAGGACCACCATCAAATTGGTGTGCGGCAAATGACCGGCATGGTTAATCGCTTCCAATGCCATGCCGCCGGTGAGTGCACCATCGCCAATCACTGCCACTACTTTGAATTTTTCCCCTTTCATATCCCGGGCTAAAGCCATGCCTAATCCGGCAGAAATGCTCGTGGAGGCGTGACCGGCACCAAAATGGTCAAATTTGCTTTCGCTGCGTTTGAGGTATCCGGCAACGCCATCTTTTTGGCGCAGGGTGTGGAAATTGTTGTACCGTCCGGTAATCAGTTTATGGGGGTAGGCTTGGTGGCCCACATCCCAGATGACTTTATCGTGATCGAGGTCTAGGGTTTGGTAGAGGGCGAGGGTGAGTTCGACCACCCCCAATCCAGGGCCGAGGTGACCGCCAGAGGCGGCGATCGTTTCCAGATGCTTTTCCCGAATTTGGCGAGCAATTTGCTCAAGTTGATGGATGGATAAACCATGCAACTGGTTTGGGTGAGACAGTTCACTCAGATGCATCATATTTTTTATTGAATTCTGCGATCGTGCTTACAAAGGACGTTACATAGGGTCAACTGGGGAGTAGAGGGTGGGTGTGCCGTCCCCCCTGACCAGTGACAACCTATGGCCTATGCCCCATCGCTGCTTGGACTGCAAAGGGGATGAGCTTCAATAACTGCTACTTAAGGGATTAATAAGTCCCACTTAATTTACCATGAGCGGATAGAATTCCGATCTTCCCCTCTTACTCTAGTCCAGGTGCGCCCCTTCGGACCAACGGGTTTTGAGAAAATCATTGGGGACGGGTTGGGGATGGGGGTGAAAAACCCGGACCCATACCCTCTAGGGTAGGGCTATCCGGACCTGGAGTGGTAGTGGGAGATTTCGGTATTATTTAAGCGATCGCATCTCACCAGGAGTCGGCTGTTTTGGGAATCAATGTTGAATATCAAGCCGCCTTTGTGACGTTGGCGGCTGCTAATTTTGAAGAAATTGTGGAATTTTATGAGCAACTATTGGCGATCGCTCCCAATCCCTATCGTCCAGGGGTCTATGCTGAGTTTTCTGCGGCCGGGTTGAGATTAGGGATTTTTAAGCCAAAAGCCAGTCATCAATCGGAGTTTTTGCCCCAGGGTTCGGGAAGTATGAGTTTATGTTTTGAAGTGACCCATTTGGAGGTGGCGATCGCCCATCTGGGTCAGTTAGGATATCCACCCCCAGGAGAAATTATGAGCGCCTCTCACGGACGGGAAATTTACGCTTATGACCCATTAGGAAATCGCTTGATTTTTCATCAATCGATTGAGCCTTTCCCCAGTAAATTATAAATAACCCAGTAAATCAGCAAAACTAAAGAAGCTGACTACTAATAACAAAATTGCGGTCAATTGGGGCAGTCTAAAGGTTGGAGAAGGGGCGATCGCACCGCGAACTAAACAGGAACAGGACGAGCCCACCGCATAACTCAGACTCAGGACCATATAAGGCCAGTCCAGAGTCACCCCCCAAAATCCCAGTAAAACAATGGCTGCCGAAAGCATCACCAGTTCGATACACAGGGGAGGATTTTGCTGAATATAATTAATCAGGGTATCCCCCCAAAATTGCATACGTCGCATTTTGATTAAAAATTTAAGACCGTGTTTTTTATCTTAATCTAA
Source organism: Laspinema palackyanum D2c (assembly GCF_025370875.1). NCBI lineage: Bacteria > Bacillati > Cyanobacteriota > Cyanophyceae > Oscillatoriales > Laspinemataceae > Laspinema > Laspinema palackyanum. The sequence continues at coordinate 55,713 of NZ_JAMXFD010000006.1, read as the reverse complement.
GATTAACCTTAAACTAATCCCGTGAGCCGCCACCTGGGGATAGAGGATGTTAGCCAAAGGACTATTCCAGAAGGAATAGTCAACCCTTAGCCAGGGATTTTGGAGAGGAACCGGGCAGTTATTGGCCGGATAAGTAGGCGATCGCCTCAGACATTTCCACCTGGGGAAACGCCTCGTAAAACCGGCTGACACTCATAAACGGATGGGGAGTTGCTAATACCAGGAGGCGATCGCACCACCGGCTTATCTCTTCCAGCAACTCCTCCGGGGCCACCGGCACACAGATCCAAATTTCGGCCAGATTTCGCTGTCGTAACGCCTGTACCGCCACCGCCATTGTCATCCCCGTGGCAATTCCATCATCCACCACCAGGGCCAAAGCCCCTGTCGAGTCCACCTGGGGACAAGCCGATGCCATTTGACTCCACTGCCCTTGAGCTTTCGCTTGAGCCTCCTGTTGAGCCATTTGCCGGACCTGATGTCGCAACAAACGCTGCCTCCCCCAGAGGACCTCTCCATCCGCCGTTACCGCACCCAGGGCCAATTCGGGGTTCTCTGGGCGCGTAATCTTTTTAGCCACAATGATATCCAAAGGACAACCCAATCGCTGTGCCAGGGGTGCGGCGATCGGCAATCCCCCTCGCGGCAACGCATAGACAATCGGGTTCATCCGCTTCAAGTCTGGATCGATTTCAGTCAGTTGTTGAATCACCGCCTCAGCCAGTTGTTGTCCGGCATCAGCGCGATCACGAAATAATGGGGCAGGTAACATCATCCCCTCCAGCCACATAGCACTTCAGTTGCCTCTATGATGGCTGATTTTTTCCAACCCTGATGGGTAATGAGTCACTTTATCCCCTTTTCTGTTAGGCTAAAACTAGCCTAAACCCGCTTAAACCTGGGTTTAAATCATTTAACCGGCTGATATAATTTACCTCTCTGGTTTTAAGTCGAAAACCGCCCTGACCGAAGAATCCCTCTTAAATTTCCCAAGGCTTTCAAGCCTTTTGTAAAAAGTTTATAATTTTAAATAAACAAAACTAAGGATACAAAATGACCGAAGAAAACCAGCTTAATTTATTTGACATCACCCCTTTTGATGCACCCCTTGATACTCCATCCTTTAATCCCGAACTGATTCCAACCCGTGCCGATATTCCCATTCCCCCCGGTACTTATAGCACCGTTGATGAACTGTCCATCCCCTGTAATCAATGCCACCGATGTGGATTAGGCGCGAATCGAACTCACGCGGTTATTGGCAGAGGAAATCCTCATGCCCCGATTATGATTATTGGGGAAGCCCCGGGTCAAACCGAAGATGAAACCGGATTACCCTTTGTCGGCAAAAGTGGAGAGTTATTAGAAAAAATCCTCGCCTCCGTCAAACTTTCCACCGAAAAAGACGTTTATATCTGCAATGTCAATAAATGCCGTCCCCCGGGAAATCGCGCCCCCACTCCAGACGAAATGGAAGCCTGTAAACCCTATCTTTTAGAACAAATTCGTCTAGTTAATCCCTCCATTATTTTATTAACGGGAGCAACAGCAGTTAAAGGATTACTCAAGGAAAAACGAGGAATTACTAAAATTCGGGGTCAATGGTTTGAATGGGAAGGAAAATTCTGTATGCCCATCTTTCATCCGGCCTATCTCCTCCGCAATCCATCCCGAGAAAAAGGTTCACCTAAATGGTTGATGTGGCAAGATGTCCAAACGGTCAGTGCCAAATTAGCAGAACTCGGACTGAAATAGTCAGGGGACTAAAAACCCTAATCCCTGTACCGACAATCTCGTAACCATAAACGGACCGCTTGAGCCATTTCACTATCACTACTATCTCGCGGAGGAGTGGGAATTGCCCCTTCTGGATATGCGGTGCGAGAAAACATTTGATTAACTCGCCACCCTTCATCAGTTTGGGATAAAAATAGCCAATGATATTGCTGATATTCGACAGATTGAGTGGCGGTATAATGACGTTCTAAAGTGGTGAAAAAGACTTGGGCGGCCGGATCGGCTCCTTCGATTTCTAAATCTCCAGGCAACCGAGAAACCGGAGGATGATTCACCCCTGAACCTTGAGGCAAAGGTTGAAACTCCGGACGACCCGCGAGAATTACGAACCGAGGAACATAATCTTGACTACTTCGTTGAATCGTGCGATTGACATAACCGGGCAAATCCGGCAGCAATTGGCTCATTAATAGGTCTAAATCCGCCGGACAGACCCCGCGAACCCCGGGAACAGAGGGAGAAACTTGGGCGATCGGCTGTGATATCCCGGCCCTAACCCCCACTGGTAAGAGAGACCCCGCGCAAGAGCACAGCAGAACCCCGGCAATTCTGGGAAGAACCCCCCCCAACCCGATGGCGTTGCTAAGGGGGGGCTTTTGAGAAATTTGGGTTTCCGATCCCCTCCCCTTACTAAGGGGGGGCTTAGGGTGGGGTCCCTCTTGAGCCATCATGGGAAGAACCCCCCCCAACCCGATGGCGTTGCTAAGGGGGGGCTTTTTAGAGATTCCGGTTTCCGGTCCCCTCCCCTTAGCAAGGGGAGGGTTAGGGTGGGGTTCTTCTCTTGCCCAATCCTGCATCATCCCTCTATCTCTTCACAAATCCGCTGAAATGCCGCCCCCGGGTCCTCCGAGGCGGTGATGGGTCGCCCAATCACCAAATAATCAGCCCCTGCTTTAATCGCCTCCCCAGGAGTCATCGCCCGTCGTTGATCTCCCGCTTCTGACCAAGTGGGACGAACTCCTGGACAGACTAACAGAAACTCAGACCCACAAACCGATCGCAATTGTGCCGCTTCATGAGGAGAACAAACCGCCCCAGGCAAGCCACTCTCTTTCGCTATTAAAGCCATCTGTAAGGCATATTCGGGCAATTCAACAGGAATTTTGAGGTCAAACGCTAAATCCCTGGAATTTAGACTGGTTAACAGGGTAATAGCAATCAATTTAGGCGCTTGCTCTCCAGCAGTTTCCACTAAGGCAGTTTGAGCATCTTTGAGTGCCCTGCGTCCACAGGTGGCGTGAATGGTCAGCAAATCGACTTGATACTGGGCCGCAGACCGACAGGCCCCGGCCACGGTGTTGGGGATATCGTGAAATTTCAGGTCGAGAAAAATCCGTTTTTGGCGAGTTTTAAGTTCCGAGAGGATGCTGGGACCGGAACTGACAAACAGTTCTAGTCCCACTTTCCAAAACGAGACCTCGGGAAGGGCATCAATTAGGGTGAGGGCATCGGTTTGAGTGGGGACATCCAGAGGAACGATAATGCGATCGCAAACAGACATAATTACAGGGGAGAGGGGGATAAAGGTTAGGACTGGACTAGGCGCACGAATTTCTTTTTACCGACTTGTAAAACCTTATGATTGAGGTCGGCAATGGATTCAAAGGAGAGATTTTCGTCAGCAATGCGATCGCCATCTAAACGCACTGCCCCCCCTTTAATCTGGCGTCGCGCATCAGAACTACTGGCGCATAATCCACTCAGATTGAGGATATAAAACAGTTTGGCGGGAAATTCCACCCCGGCCAACGAAAATTCTGGGACCGCTTCAGCTTGGGTTGCATCCCCTTGGACCAGGGTTTCCGCTGCGCGTCGGGCCTCTTTTGCCGCCTCTTCCCCATGTTGATGGGCCACCACCGTGGTTGCCAGTAATTTTTGGCGATCGCGAGGGTTTTCCGGTAACTCGTCCAATGCTAACGGGGTTAACAGTTCAAAATATTGCTCAATCAGGGAGTCGGGAATCTTCTCCAACTTGGAATACATGGATAGGGGTTCTTCCGCCAGACCCACATAATTATTCAGGGATTTAGACATCTTCTGGGTGCCATCGGTCCCCAACAAAATCGGCATGAGGAGGCCAAACTGAGGCACTTGGCCGAAATAGCGCTGTAAATCCCGTCCCACGGCAATATTAAACTTTTGGTCCGTCCCGCCCAGTTCCACATCGGACTGAACCGCTACCGAATCATAGCCTTGCATCAGGGGATAGAGGAACTCATGGAGGTAGATGGGGTTGCCTTTCTCGTAGCGATCGGCGAATCCCTCTTTCGCTAACATTTGTCCCACAGTCATCGTGGTTAAGAGTTCCTGAATTTTGGCTAAATTCAGTTTTGACAACCACTCGGAGTTGTAGCGAATTTCGAGACGTCCGGGGGTATCGAAATCTAAAATGGAACGAACTTGGTCGAGATAGGTTTGGGCATTGCGCTGGACATCTTCTGCCGTGAGTTGGCGACGGACTTCTGATTTGCCCGTGGGGTCGCCAATTTGGGCAGTAAAGTCCCCAATAATCAAAACTGCTGTATGACCGGCATCTTGAAACGCCCGCATTTTGCGGACCGGGATGCTGTGACCCAGGTGGATATCGGCACCCGTGGGGTCGATGCCTAACTTAACCCGTAAGGGGCGGTCTGCAAGGTGCAGACGGGCAACCAAGGACTCATTAGGGTCCGGGGATTCAGGTTGATTGGGAAAAATTTCGCTGACACCACGGTGCAGCCAGGATAAACTTTGATTCAAGGGTTTTATCTTCTAATGCCAGGTTGTACAAATGCTTGAGTTGCTTGGTGACTTACAAGTGTACCGAAAAATTGGGTAACCCCTCACTCTACCTATTCTAAATAAGGTTGATTTCGGATCCGGGGGTCGGGAACGTAATCAGGGGTTGACGGAGTGAAGCGTACTATAATTGCCAAAATTAGAGTGCCAAAATTAGCGCTAAAAATCAGTGCTAAAAACCAAGACTGTATTCCTGTGGAGTGTTTCAGGGATAACGTGCTATGTTCAGGCCCCCTCTACTCCGGTCAGCGTCGGGGAATTTCAAAGGGGGCGATCGACCACAAACACCAAACTTCAGTTCCAGGGACTACACTGAGATGGCGATCGGGGGATCCGGATTGTTCGGGTTGCAACTTGTCGATCTATTTAGGGAATTTAGGGAATTATGGGAGGAAGCGTTTGGCACTCCGGCAGAAATGGACCAGGGATGATAAACTGCATCGGTAAAATCGCTTCCACCAATTGTTCTGCGATCGCGCTAAAATTGCTCCCAAATGACTTGACCTCGCCTGTATCCCCAGTTGCCCGGTCCGCCTTTCATCCTATTGAGCTTTGATTAGAGAGGAAGTAAAATCGCCGTGTCTACTAACACGATTAGACAAAATCCCCCTGGAGACTCCGCACCAATTTTCAGCTTTTTTCAGGGCGTCAGCAAAGTCACCGCAGGAACTCTGCTCGGAATGACCATGTTGCTCAGTTCGGTCGTGGCTGGTGGACTGGTCGGCTTGGCCTTGAGCTTCCGCAACCTTCCTGACGTCCGAGTGTTACGCACCTATGTTCCCACAGAAACGACTTACATTTACGATATTAATGGGACTCTTTTAACCCGGATTCATGATGAAGCCAACCGGGAAGTGGTTCCTTTAGATAATATTTCCCCGAACCTCAAACGAGCCGTTCTAGCCATTGAAGACAGCCACTTTTACCTCCACCACGGAATTAACCCCGGGGGGGTGATGCGGGCCTTGGTCGCCAACATCGAGCAAGGGGAGACCGTCGAAGGTGGCTCGACCCTGACGATGCAGTTGGTTAAAAACCTCTTTTTGTCTCCGAATCGCTCCTTTAGCCGGAAATCGGCTGAGGCGGTTCTGGCGATTCGCATGGAGCAAATTCTCGAAAAAAACGAGATTTTAGAACTCTATCTGAATCAGGTGTACTGGGGGCATAACTTATATGGGATTGAAACGGCTTCCCAGAGTTATTTTAATAAGCCCTCCTCGGAGTTGACCCTGGCAGAGTCGGCGATGCTGGCGGGCATCATCCAGGCCCCGGAAGAATTTAGTCCTTTTGTGAACTATCCCCTCGCCAAACAACGGCAGGCGGTGGTACTGGGCCGAATGCGTGACCTGAAGTGGATTACCGCAGAAGAGGAAGCAGAAGCTCGTAAGCAACCGCTATTGGTGGGACGAATTACCTCATTCGGTCAAAGTAATCTCCCCTATGTCACCGATGCGGTGATTCAGGAGTTGACTCGCCGTTTCGGGCGGGATGCAGTCCTCAAGGGCGGGATGCGGGTTCAAACCACGATTGATATGAATTTCCAACGGATGGCGGAAGAAACGGTCCGGCGTTGGCATGAGCGGCTGTATTATCAGGGACTGTTCTATAGCCGCACCAATGGTCAAGTTGCCCTAGTGGCGGTAGATCCGCGCACTCACTTCGTGAAAGCGATGGTGGGGGGTGTGGATTTTCAAAGCAGCCAATATAACCGAGCGATTCAGGCGCGACGGCAAACGGGTTCGGCGTTTAAGCCGTTTGTTTATTATGCGGCCTTTGCTCACGGTGGCTACGGCCCGGATTCCATTGTCCAAGATAGCCCGGTGAGCTATCGTGACGGGGATGGGTATTACTCACCGCAAAACTATGGCGGCGGTTTTTCAGGGGCGGTATCGATTCGCAAGGCATTGGAAGTCTCTCTGAACATTCCAGCGATTAAACTCGGCCAAGCGGTGGGTTTAAATAAAGTCATTGAAATTTGCCGTTCCCTGGGAATTACCAGTCCGATGGAACCTGTGATTTCTATGCCGTTAGGGGCGATCGATATGACGCCGATGGAAATGGCTGGGGCTTTTGCCACTTTTGCCAGCAATGGTTGGCATTCGGATCCGACCTTTATTGTCCAAGTGACGGATAGCATGGGAAATATCTTGCTGGACAATACCCCTAAACCTAAGCTGGTCCTCGATCCTTGGTCGGTGGCCTCTCTGACGAATGTCCTGCAAGGGGTGATTAGTCAGGGAACGGCAACCAGTGCCCGGATAGGCCGTCCAGCGGCTGGGAAGACGGGAACGACTTCTTCTCAACGGGATATCTGGTTTGTGGGGTATGTTCCTCAATTATCCGCTGCGGTCTGGGTCGGCAATGATGATAACAGACCTTTGGCTTCTGGAGCGACGGGTGGCGGTTTTGTTGCCCCCATTTGGCGAGATTTCATGCATCAGGCGATGCAAGGGAAGCCGGTGGAAAACTTCCCCTCTCCTGGGCAGTTTGACCCCCCGCAATAAGTCGGTTTGGCCGGGGAAATTGGGAAAATGGGGGAGATGGGGAGAAGAAACGACTGAAGTCGGGACGTTGAACGGGGGAGAAGGACTGAAGTCAATCTCCCGTCTCTCCCATCTCCCATCTCTCCCCCATCTCCCGTCTCTCCCCCATCTCAATCAGGAGTCTATGTGGGCGCTCATTTCCCTTTGACTAGGGGTAAAAGAGTCCCTGGGCGATAGGGATGTTGACTCGGTGGTGAGCTTTTAAGTCTCTTGTTCTAATTGCTTTTTCATGCGCTCTAGGGTTTGGTGCATTTGTTGAAACATTTGCTGCGGTGTCATGCCAAATTGACCCAGTTGGGTCTTAAGCTGTTCAACGGTCATTTGGGCCATGAAGTCTTCGGAAAGTTCAAAGCGTTTCATAAAAATGCTGTACCGATCCATCATGGCTTCCATGCGGTCGATATAGAGCTTTTTCCCTTCTCTATCAAATTTTCCGTAATTGCTGCCCAGTTGGATCAAAGAACGATAATCTTCAAACAGCTCTTTGGCTTCTTGCTGAACGATTTCAGAATCAAAAAAACCCATTGTTTTCCCAGTTTCTCTTATACTCGTTTCCCCGGTCGGTGGGAGTTCCCACCCTCTATCTTATTATTTTAGTGCAGTGGTGGAAAATGGTTTTAGTCAAGAATAGATTTCTACCGGGTTTTTGAGGGAAATTTGCCGTTAATTGTCGAGGAAACCGATCCGATTGACGGGCCAAAATCGCCCGACTGCGCGGCCAATGATGTTGGTTTTGGGTAAAAACCCCCAAACATGGGAATCATTACTGTTATTACGGTTATCTCCCATGACAAATACGGTGTCGTTGGGGACTTGTTGGGGACCCCACTCATAGTCTGGGGGTTCGGCGATATATTCTTCTTGTAAGGGTTCGTCATTGAGGTAGAGTTGGCCGTTGTGAATGCGGACAAACTGACCTTCGGTGGCAATGACTCGTTTGATAAAGGCTTGGTTTTTGGTGTAACCGTACTGTTGAAGGGCTGCTGGCGGGTCGAAGACGATGATATCTCCGGTGGTGGGCGATCGCCAGTGATAGGAGAGTTTTTCGACGACGATGCGATCGCCGACTTCTAGGGTCGGGACCATTGAAACGGAGGGAATAAATCGCGGTTCCGCGACAAAGGCTCGAATCCCTAGGGCTAAAATCAAGGCGATCGCCAAAATTTGCACGTTGTCTCGCAACTGCTTCCACCCGCTTGATTCGATGGGGTCTGTTGTTTTTAATTCCGTTTTCTCAGAGGTCATCTCCAGTTCCCTTCTCCCATGAGGCCAGATCTGCCCGCTTTACTTCTGGCATCCGTTCCAGATCCGCAGGCATCTCGATGTTTGCTTGTGTCTTTTTATCTTACATCCTCCCCGCCCTAGCATCTAATCGGGGACTCAACTCGGCGAGTCCCGATTGATGGCTGAAGAGATTTAGAAGATGAAGTAGAGGCCCCAACCGAGACTCAACCCCAAGGTTGCTACGACAAATAAAATTAAAAAATCTTGCCAGGGACGGAACGGACCCGTTTGCAGGTCCAGTCTAGCCATCGCGGCGGAGACAAATAACGCTAATCCGTAAGCGGAAATATGCAACCAAGACAGGAAAACCACGAGAAAAAAAGCACCGGACATGACTGTAAAAAATGTCCGGTAATCGGATTTTAACCAACGCACTGAAAACGTGCGGATAATTGACCAAGGTGCTGCTAAAGCCTCGGCCATCAGAAAGGTCAAAATGAGAGATAAAACCCACACCCACAAGGGGGATTGGGTGGTGGCTAATCTCCAGCCAAAGTTAAAATAAGTCAGCGCAAGCAGGAGCAGAGACAGCCGGGGCAGGTTTTTGAAAAACAACATGGAATCTCCTCGGACACTTGTTACAAACCCACGCCTGGAGGGTTTCCCCCATCCTGGGGACCTTAAAGATTTGTGGAAATAGCTTGGACGGGACAAGTGGGAATACATTGTTCACAAACGACACAGCGCGATCGCGTGAAATTCAGTTGAAAACTCTCCCGGTTGAGATGCAGGGCTTCTGTTGGACAAACTCCGGTACAAAGTCCGCAGTGAACACAAATTTCTTCATCAATTGATATCTCCCGCGAGGCCAAGGAAATGGTAATATCATGGGCGCGCATCCAATCCATTGCCGCATCCAGTTGATCAATATCTCCGGATAATTCAACCACCAGAGTACCGACTTGGTTGGGGGCAACCTGGGCCCGAATAATATTAGCAGCAACGTTAAAATCTTTCGCCAATCGATAAGTAATTGGCATTTGCACTGACCGTTTAGGAAAGGTTAGGGTAACTCGTTTTTTCACGGTTTACTTTGAATGAATTGCTTTAGATGAGGAAAGGGGTAAAACGCGGTGGGGAATTGACTGACGAATTCTTATCAAGATTCCCGAATCTTATTCTAGCGTGGCTTCTCTACAAAATGCAGTTCGCGCCCACTCCTCCACCCCGACCCTAACGCAGAATCCCCTCCCCATCGCCTCATCCCTCGTAATGGGCGATCGTTCGCTAAACTAGAAACAACTTGTAATAATTGGTAATCAAAGAGGCGATGACTGCGAATTTACCTGAAAAAACCCCGACTTCATTCCTGAATCAACTTAGAAATCTGATTATTGTCCTTACCGCTACGGTCCTGGCGGTGGGAATTTTTCTGGGATTACGGACGGAATCGAGTACGGTTTCCTTAACGGATCTGGAGACGGATTCAATCCCTTATGAGGTGGCACTGGAGAATGGCAAACCAACTCTGATGGAATTTTATGCTAATTGGTGCACGAGCTGTATGGCAATGGCACCGTTCATGAAAGAACTGGAAACGGAATATGCAGAAAGCGTTAATTTTGTGATGTTGAATGTGGACAATACCAAGTGGTTACCGGAGTTGACTAAATATCGGGTAGATGGCATTCCTCATTTTGTGTTTTTAGGTGGAGATGGAGAGGCGATCGCGGAGGCGATCGGGGAAATCCCTCAAGGCGTGATGGCGGAAAATATCGAAGCTTTAATTGCCGGTAATCCGTTACCTCATGCCAAGGCTAAAGGTCAAAGTTCAGTATTGAATAGTGCGGCAGTCCCGAAAAATGCCAGTAAAACTGACCCCCGCAGTCATAGCGCTCAAGTTGTAAATTAAGGGTTTTGTAATGGGGGTAAAATTGGAGAAACTCAGATGTTTGTTTAGTAGAGAGAAAGCGGGCATTTTGCTGGCACTCCTCAAGCATCGGTACAGGATTATCTCCCCAGGAGCAGAAACCGGATTTTTGCCTAAATTTGTGATAAATTGGCATAAATTGTGTGAAAAAGTCCGGTTTCCAGCCCCTGAAATTACCTCAAAATACAAGAAATAACTCTTACTTTTCTACCCATTTGCGGACTAATTGAGCGAGCCGATCGCTACTGTCGGGAACGGCTAACGCACCGGCTGCCTCTGCCATTTTCTGCAAAGATTCCGGTGATTTGATCCAATCTAAAACTTGCTGTTCCAACTGTTGCGCGGTTAGCTCTTTTTGTCGATACAGTACGGCGGCCCCTGCATCGGCAAAGACGGCTGCATTATAGGCTTGATGATCTTCTGCGGCAAAGGGATAAGGGATTAAAATAGAGGGAGTTTTTGTGACCGCTAATTCGGTTAAAGTCCCTGCACCGGCCCGACTAATCACCAGGGTAGCGCGATGCAATAATCCCGCCATATTGGGATAAAATGGCATAGAAATATAGTGCGGATGCTGAAAACTATTGACTTCTGGATCATTGTCTCCGGTTTGATGGAAAATCCAGGCACCGGCATCAATCCAAGATTGAGCGCATTCGCGCACCAATTTGTTGATAGCAACTGCGCCTTGGGAACCTCCGGCGATCGCAATTAAAGGGACATTTTCTGGAATGGGTAAATCCAATTCCGGGGTAGCGAGGAAAGGCGATCGCACCGGAGTTCCCACCACAGCAGTGTTTGCCTTGGGTAAATATTGCGCCGCCTTCTCAAACCCGATCGCCACCACAGTACAAAACGGACTAAAGGTGCGGGTGACTTTCCCCGGCAGGGCGTTAGACTCATGAAGGATGGCCGGTAATCCCAAAGAACGGGCTGCTAAAATGGCTGGGGCGGCAATATAACCCCCCGTGGTAAAGACACCGTGAAATTCTCCGGTTTTGAGCAAGCGGCGCACTTGAAACACGGAACTGACGAGTCGGAAGGCGATTTTGAGGGTGCCAAGTCCCAGACGCTGTTGAAATCCTTCTACGTTTACGGTGTGCAATGGATAGCGATCGCCAATGAGTTGAGTTTCCATGCGGTTGGGAACCCCCAACCATTCAATCTGATAGTCTGGGAGTTGTTCTGCGGTGGCGAGTGCTGGGAACAAATGCCCACCTGTGCCACTCGCAGCAATCAGTAGTCGAATCGGTTTATTTGCCAAGTCGGTTGCCTCTGGTTGTGGTTTCCTGGGGATAATTTTCGGTTGGATGCAACAATCGCGATCGCATCTAAACTATAAATTTAAACGGGTTGAACGCTCAATATCGAGAGCCTGTGCCATCGAATTCAGTTCATCCCTGCGGAAATCCCCGGTTCTGTTTGGAAGACTACTATTAGGATCTGTTCTGTCGTGTCTTGTTGAAGCCCTCCCCATGACTAATCCGTTGAGCTTACTGCAATCCCATTTCCGCCCTTCACGGCAATCCACCGGGATCCCGAGTCGTGAACCTTCGGCGATCGCTGCTTTGATGCTTGGTTTCACCCTGTGGTGTGCCGGAGGGGCCACACCAACCCGGGTTGCCGCAGCTACGGCTCAAACTGCACCCCCAGAACTTAACCGGATTCTCCAGGATATTGATGCTGCCGCCAATCGGCAAGATATTCAAGGGGTGATGCAGTTTTATAGTCCAACTTTTGTCAATTCTGATGGATTAGATTATCAGAGTTTAAGGGAAGGGTTAACCCAACTCTGGCAGCGTTATCCCAATCTGAGCTATCGCACAGAAATCGAGTCTTGGGAACGGGATGGGAATGGATTTAAGGTAGAAACAGTCACCGAAATTACTGGGGTTGAGACTCAAAACGATCGCAATTTAAGGTTAACCGCAACAGTGCGATCGCAGCAGCATTATAGTAATCAACAAATTGTTCGTCAAAATATTCTGGCCGAACGCAATCAAATCACCACGGGCGAAAATCCCCCCACCCTCCAAATTAATTTACCCGAAGAAGTCCGCACCGGGGAGCGTTATAACTTCGATGCGATCGTTGTTGAACCCCTGCGAAATGATTTAATCCTCGGCTATGCAGTGGAAGAACCCGTTCGCACGACCCAATATTTAATCCCTTCAGATTTGAAATTAGAACCCCTCTCCGCTGGAGGTCTCTTTAAAATCGGTCAAGCCCCATCCACAGAAGATAATCGCTGGATTTCCGCCATTATTGTTCGCAAAGATGGCATCACAATGGTTACCCATCGCCTCCGGATTGTCGCCCCTTAATTTTGAGTTTGATTCTATCCCCAGGTAGCTGTTCTCTTACAAATCAAACAATTCGGCACAGGAGTAAGAGCATCTTGCTCCCTATTGACATCTTGCTCCAACAAAGTTAGACCTCTTGCAAAATTCCGAATTGCTCCCCCCAACCCCCCTTAGTAAGGGGGCTTAAGAGATTTATGCAAGAGGTCTCTTAATGTTAGGACCCAATTGCTGTAAGAGGCTTATATAAAAAAGCATTCTGGTTCCCGTTAAAAGAGGACCGGAATGCTTTTTTATGGCTCAATTTAATTCCCCACAACCCTAACGATAAAAATCTAATTCATTAACCTGAAATATTTTTAACGATTAAATAACGGTAAATAATATCCTATCTTTGTTTAGGGTTGGCGTGGAAATTAGGTGAGTTTCGTTTTAAGGATTGACCTGGCCCAAAAACCATGTATTTGGTGCCGGGATACACCCAGAAGAGAAAAACCGTATTTTTAGAAATTAACCAGGCTAATTCTTCCTGGGGAATAATAGAGTTAGCTAGGAGGGTGGTGGCGAGGGAATGTAAAATTAATGCGCCCCCCGACACAATGATATAACGACCTAGAGATTCGGCCAAACCGTGCTGCTTGCTATGACGAAATACCCAAAGTCGGCAAATGGTAAAATGGAGCAGGGCTCCGGCTAGAGAACCGAGGGCTGCTGCGGTGGAAATTGGTAGCTCTAATCCTCGGTTGAACAGAGTAAAGACTACAAAATCAAGGGTAGTTGCCAGCCAAGAGGCAACACTCATTTTACTAATATCTCGAATGTGTTCTATGAGCGCTCTCATTACACGCTTAGGTCTTTGATTGCATAAATACCGTACCGTTGAATCCGCAGACAGGTTAAACATTTTCACCAGTCACGAAAAAAGAGGCATCAAGCTTCCCACCCTCTGGAAGGGGTGCGGGATCAGCATACAGCATCCTCGTACCAATGAGTACAATTAACCATCATGAGCGAGGATTGGGGAAGCTGCTGCTGAGAGTCCTGACCTCCTATTTATTGTATTCTGGTAGAGAAAATGGGGAGGCAGTGTGTCAGTTGATCAACTGGCTATGGGTTGGGGTTAGGCTGAAATCCGCTCTGATTCGCCCTAAACCGATATGGGTTTTAACCCGATGATCTTTAGAGACGGGAGATTTTAGGTCTTGACATTGCTTTCACCGGATATCCCCATGATAGCGCTAGGGGGAAATGAGGGAGGGAAGCGGGAGAATGGGGATTGAGGTGGAATTTTTCACCCGGGCTGTATTTTGAGGAATTAGGGTCAGAATCCAGTCTGGATTGAGGCGGAATTGCGGGGGTTATCCAGGTGGGAAGCGGCGGAAAATTTTTGACCGATGAGCGGTTGGGCTAATTTTGAGGAAGCGATCGCTTGGTGCTTGCCCGTAGCGCAAACGGAAAATTGTAGAGTAATGCATATCCGGGTAGTATTGGGATGTATTATAGCAGATTTGGTAAAAAAACAGAGAAAATTTAGAGAAAATTTAGAGAAAATTTACACAATTTAGGCAAAAGTGAATCAGCTATTTAAGGATTTTGAGTTAAATTGCGATCGGGGATAAAGATTACGGATTCACAAATTGGGGAGGGAGAAACTGCTGTGATGGATTTGCGCGATCGCCAGAACCGGGGAGAGGAGTATCCGAAAGCGAGTAAGTAACTACACCTAATCAACCAGGCTTGGTGAAAATCTCTGGGAAACTGTTTGCCACCTTTTGCTCAGGATTGTGCAATGGGGAGGGCGATCGCGGCAAACCGATGATTTAAGCCTCACCGAAAACCGGGTCAAATCCTGCCCAGTCAATCGGTCTGCCGCTCTCTTGCGGGATGGGTTAACCCCCGAGGGCAAAACCCGAATTAACAAGACTTAACATTCTAAAGGAAGGAATGGATCCTAATTTGCCAAATGATCCCTTAAATTAGGAAAGGCAGTGATAAGATCGAAAAACATCGCTATTCCGACCGGATTACCGGAGAGAAATAGCCTCTACCATCTTCACGAGATGTGCTCATGGTTCAATCCTTTACAACGACACCATCAACGACTGATAGCAGTCAAAAAGTTTCTAAAGTCGAAGGCATCAAAGAACGCAGCAATTATTTGCGCGAACCTTTGGCCAGCGAGCTTTTAGAAGATACGACTCATTTTTCCCATGATGCCTATCAGATTCTGAAATTTCACGGTTCATATCAGCAAGATAACCGGGAAAATCGGGTCAAAGGGCAGGAAAAAGACTACCAAATGATGCTGCGGACGCGATCGCCCGGGGGATTCATTCCACCCCAGCTGTATCTGACCTTAGAACGGCTGTCGGAAAACTATGGCAATCACACCCTGCGAGTCACCACCCGTCAAGGTTTCCAAATGCATGGAATCTTGAAGAAAAACTTGAAGACGGCGATCCAGGAAATTGTCCAGAACATGGGTTCTACCTTGGGCGCTTGCGGAGACATTAACCGCAACGTTATGGCACCTCCAGCGCCATTTACGAACCGCGTCGATTACGATTGCGTTCGTAGATATGCCAACGATATCGCCGATTTGCTGACCCCACAGAGTGGGGCCTATTACGAGATTTGGCTGGATGGGGAAAAAGCCATCAGTGGGGAAGAAAATCCCGAGGTGAAAGCAGCGCGCCAGCGCAATGGCAACGGTACAATCTTCCACGATTCCCCGGACCCGATTTATGGAGCCCTGTTTCTCCCACGCAAATTCAAAATTGCTATCACGGTCCCCGGGGACAATTCGGTCGATATTTACTCCCAAGACCTGGGCCTCATCGTGATTCTCGATGATGCGGGCCAACTGGAAGGATTTAACGTCCTTGCTGGAGGTGGATTGGGGCGCACCCATAACAAAGAGGAAACCTTCCCCCGTCTAGCGGATCCCATCGGGTTTGTTAGAAAAGACGACATTTACGATGCGGTTAAGGCGATCGTCGCGACCCAACGCGATTATGGCAATCGCGTGGAACGCCGTCTTTCTCGGATGAAATACCTGATCGAAGACTGGGGGGTCGAAAAATTCCGGGAAACCGTCGAAGGCTATTTAGGGAAAAAATTTGAACCCTTTAGACCCTTACCGGAGTTCAAATACCACGACTTCCTCGGTTGGCACGATCAGGGCGATGGCAAACTGTTCTACGGAATTTCTGTAGAAAATGGTCGGATTCACGATCACGGTTCGTTGCAGCTTAAGACGGCTTTGCGGCGGATTGTGGAGGCATTCAACCTACCGATGCTGCTGACCCCCCATCAAAATGTGCTACTGTACGATATTGCACCGGCACAACAACGGGAAATCGAGCAAATTCTGCAAGAATGCGGGATTAAACGGGAAACCGAGATCGATCCGTTGGTTCGCTATTCAATGGCTTGCCCTGCTTTACCGACTTGCGGTTTAGCGATCGCTGAAGCAGAACGCGGCATCCCCGGTGTCCTCGCTCGCATTCGCGCCTTGTTAAATCAAGTCGGCTTACCCGAAGAACACTTCGTGGTCCGGATGACGGGTTGCCCGAATGGTTGTGCTCGTCCCTACTTAGCTGAACTCGGCTTTGTGGGCAGATCTCCGGATTCTTATCAAATCTGGCTAGGTGGGGATCCCAATCAAACGAGGTTGGCTCAAACTTATATTGAGAGTTTGGCGATCGAAAATTTGGAAGCTACCCTAGAACCGTTGTTTGTTTATTTCAAACAAGAACAGCTTCATCGGGTTGAACCTGAGAGCTTTGGTGATTTTTGTCATCGGGTCGGGTTTGAAGCCCTACGTCGCTTTGCTGCTACATATTCTGCTACTCCCAACGCTTCAATTCAAGAAATGGTTAATCAATTCTCTTCTCCAGTTAATTCTGAAAATGTCACGACTTCGGGTGCCGAACCCATTGCTGCCTCTACCAGTTCTGAGTCCTCTGTGGCAGTAACTTCCGGAAGTGATGCTCCCACGGGTGCGACTCCTGCTGCGGCGGATTCCGGTGTCCCTCCCACTCCCCCGAGTGGCGGTGGCGGTGGCGGTGATGACAGTGAAGGGGAAGAGGGCGGTTCTTCTCGTCCTCCCCGTCGCCGGATTAATGTTAGCAATGAGATTTATCTCCAGCTTAAAACGGAAGCAGAGCGTCAGGGTAAGCCGATGAGTCAATTGGCTGGAGATGCGATCGATGCTTTCTTGAAAAGCTTGACCGAACAAGCTTGAACTTCTCACTAATTGTCTCCGTTTAATCTACCTAGAGAGGAAGAAAAATCTGTCAGGAGTTCGATAAATTAAGGAATCATAACAACGAGCCTAATGAGTATTGGGGTTGCGACTTTGTATCCTAGTATTGAAATTCCTGGCAGGTTTTAATGGCGAGCTATAAGTTCAAACGACAGAGACGGTTGGCCTATTTGCGAATCCTCCGATTTTTCAAAACCTGGTGGGAAAGTAATAGCGGAGAATGGAAATGGGTAGCGGAAAAACCGATGTCTCTGGAAGGCTTGAACCGCCAGCTATGGCGCTCCTCGGTTCCTTCCCGCAGCTTTTACGTTTTGCTAGGTTTGTCCGGCATCATTTCCACTCTGGGACTGCTGGCAAATAGTGCCGCTACTATTATCGGAGCGATGATTATCGCTCCTTTAATGGGCCCGATTCTGGGAATCGCCTATGGAATGGTCATGGGCAATCGACGCTTGTTAAAACGCTCGAATTTAACCCTCTGGACTGGAGTGGGTTTAACCATTTTTATTTCTTTTTTGATCTCTCATCTGGTGGGCTTAAGAACGGTTCAAGGGGAAATTTTAGCCCGATCGCAGCCCACATTACTGGACCTAGGCGTGGCGTTAGCCGCAGGTACCGCCGGGGCATTTGCTAAATCTCGCCGCCACGTTGCCGATGCTTTGCCTGGGGTGGCGATCGCTGTAGCCTTGGCTCCCCCGTTAAGCGTTATTGGTATTGGTATTTCTTTGCGGTCTTCTGAAATTTTTACCGGCAGTTTCTTACTCTTTTTAACGAACTTAATCGGTATTATTTTAAGTGGGGGTATAGTTTTTGTCTGCCAACAGTATGGATCATTAAAACGAGCCAAAGAAGGCTTTTTACTCTCCCTGTTTACGTTAACTATTTTAGGGATACCTTTAGGATTTTCTCTGAATAATTTAGTCCTGCAAGATAATATTCGTCGTAGTATTACCGTTTTAATTAATAAAGAAACTCTGACCTTTTCTAAAACCGATGTCCGGAAGGTGCAGGTTGAACCTCAAGGAGAAGCACTGATTGTCAACATCGAAGTTGCCGCAGCCGAAAACTCCATTTCAGAAAACCAAGTTAGGCTCGTTCGTGATTTTTTAGAAGAAAGACTACAAAAACCTATCTCATTAAATGTTCAAATCATTCCTCTGACACAATTTACGGCTCCCTCTGACGCTATAGATCCGAGTTTAGAGCCGGACTTGGAAGAAGATTTTATCAATCAAGACCCCTAGAATTAAATTTAAAATAAGGTTGTTTTGTGAACGCAGCTAAAACCGGGAATTTTCAACATTTAGAGCAACTGCAACGAGTGGCGATCGCACCGGAACAACTTCAACCGCAGGGAATTTTCCTCGATCGCCCTCAACAGCATTATCTCAGTCGCGTCTTGCGCTTAAACCCAGGCGATCGGTTTATTGCAATGGATGGACAAGGACAATGGTGGCTCGCTCAATTGTCAGAAAATCCTGAATTTGCCACAATTGTAGAGTCAATCCCGGTGCAGACTGAATTGCCAGTTCCCATCACCTTAATCCTGGCACTGCCTAAAAATGGCTGGGATGAAGTCGTCAGGCAAACCACAGAGTTGGGTGTAACCACCCTCGTCCCCCTTTTGAGCGATCGCACAGTCCTCAAACCCAGTCCGAACAAGCTCGATCGCTGGCGTCGCATTGCGCGAGAAGCAGCAGAACAATCAGAACGCCAAATCGTACCGACTATTGTGGAGCCAGTCACCTTTCGGGATTATCTCGCTCTGCCGGAAACACCCTTGGAGCGCTATATTTGCGTCACTCGCAGGGAAGCACCCCATTTATTAGAGCAGGTTTTAGCCAGTCAACGGTCCCTCGCCGGTTTACAACCAGGTCCCCTTGAAATCGCAGTCGGACCCGAGGGGGGATGGACCCCAGGGGAAGTGGAACAGGCGATCGCCTCTGGTTTCCAACCCGTTTCTCTTGGGAGTCGCATCCTCCGAGCCGTGACTGCACCAGCCGTTGCCTTGTCCCTGATTGCGGCAGCGTTAGAAATGAATCCGACCCCAAATCAGAGTGTTTCACCCTAAAAAGCAGAAAGAGACGCAAAAATTGCGTCTCTTTTTGGCACTTCTACCGGCTCGAAGTTTGCATATTCCGAGCCATATCCAGATAAGAAGTCATATTCGCACCGGGACGACGACGGGGGGTCACCATCACTGGGGTGGCTTCCCGTTTCGGAGCAGGAGCGGGTTTCGCAGGTTCTGAAGAGGCGATCGCCACCGCAGGCGCAGGTGCTGCTGGCTTCGGTTCCGCCTTTTTCTGAGTTGCCTGAGATTTGCTCACCTTTGCCGGTTCAGGCTTCTCTGTACGCAGGGGTTCTACTTTCTGGACTTGAGCCACTGGGGGTTTGGCAGCCGGAGTAGACCCTTTCGACTCTTCGAGTTCCATGTAGTATCCAGACTTTTTGGATCCAAATAAGCCCCCTAAGAAGCTGAAAATGCCGCCAAATAATTTTTTGATAAAACCGAACATGGTCCTTACTCCTAAAATGTTTACTCTACAATGGGCAAGGGTTCAAGCCTTAACAGCGTATTGCCGCCTCGTTCAACGGATCCGGACAAGCCGCTTCTGTTCAAGGCTCCCCAAAAACTGAAAACTGTTTCGTTTAATTATGAAGTTCTGATAAGCCAACTTTGACTTTTTAGTTAGAAATCTTAATAAAAATTTACAGAATTGCCTGGAATCGCGGCTTTTGCTGAGAGCTGCTTTACAGAACTACAAACATTTTCAGAATTCAATTGTAAGTTCGCAATGAGAGATGAGAAAGATGGGGAAGTTCGTAGTAACGCCTTCAGGCGTTCTTAATGTTCGTAGTAACGACTTCAGGCGTTCTTAATGTTCGTAGTAACGACTTCAGTCGTTCTCCCCTGTTCGTAGTAACGACTTCAGTCGTTCCCACCTGAACCCCTGACAAGCACTCTTTCCGACTTAAGCGCCTGTGAAGGAACTGGAGGATCCGGACAGGGGTGCGTTACTTGGCGGATGCCAAGTAACGCGGTAACGACTGAAGTCGTTACTACGAACATTTTTCCATGCGGATTCCTTTACAATAAGCCATGACCTAAAATCACTAAAGTTATGAATCAAAACAATCCAAAAAACCCCGTAATGCTAGTTCACGGGATTTGGGATACCAGTGATATTTTCAGTAAAATTTCTCCCGCTTTAACCGAACTGGGATGGTCAGTTTATAGCTTAAATTTAATTCCAAATGATAGCTCGATTGGATTAGACCGTTTAGCGGAACAACTGAGAGATTTTATTAACCAAACATTAGGAGGCGATCGCCCCTTTGATTTAATCGGATTTAGTATGGGGGGAATTGTCAGCCGCTACTATCTCCAGCGACTCGGTGGCATTGAACGGGTGCAGCGATTTATTTCCATCTCTGCCCCAAATAACGGCACGGTTACCGCTTACGCATTGCCCCTACCGGGATGTTTGCAAATGCGTCCGAAAAGCCCGTTTTTGGAAGATTTGAATCGGGATGCGGTGGAGATGCTGGAACGGGTGAATTTCACCTCGATTTGGACCCCTTATGATAGTATGATTATCCCGGCCAAAAGCTCGCAACTGCCGGTAGGGAAAGAAGTGATATTGCCGGTTTTGGTTCATCGCTGGATGGTGAGCGATCGCCGATGTTTGCAGGCGATCGCAGACAGTTTATCCGAACCCTTAAAGTACCCAATTTAACCCTAGATCTAAACCCAATATCGTGACTATATCTAGGGTTTAGGTCCAAACTATAAATTGCCCCTGGATTAAGTGCGATCGCCTATTTCGGTGAATTCTGCACTGCCAAAAATTGCCTCGGGATGGGCGTAATATTTGAACTCCAGTAAATTATAAAACGGGTCCTCTAAAAAGAAGGTGCGATGTTCTAAGGGAGAACCGGGAAAGCGCCGTTTTGGTTCTTCCCGGAACTGGAGTTGATATTTTTGGGCGCGTTCTAATAGGGTTTCCCAATCGGCTTCATTTTCAAAGACTAAGCCGAAGTGACGGGGATAAATGCTTTTTTGCGGGGTGATGGGGTCTTTGGTGACATGGGCAACGAGTTGATTGCCATAGAGGTTTAAAATAACAGCAGTATGGGATTCGCGTCCGACTTGGCAACCGAGACCTTGAGCATAAAATTCTTTGGTCTTGGGAATGTCGGTAACGGGAAAGGCGAGATGAAAAAAGACATTGTTCATGAGGGGTGATTTAAGATGCCAACAGAAGAATTTGTTTTTAATTATGCCGCGTTATTGAATCCTTGGCTGGTGGCGGTGGGATTAAATACGGTTTTGTTAACGATTGTTTATTTTTTACCCAAACAGTTGCTGACTCCGGCAGGAATTGTCCATGCTTGGATTTTGGGGGTACTGATTTGGGGGGCCTTGGGTTGGCCCGGGTATGTCGTAGTGGGGTTTTATTTTATTGTGGGTTCGGCAGTGACGCGCATTGGGATGGCGCAGAAGGAGGCGGAGGGAATTGCGGAGAAGCGATCGGGGGCCCGGGGACCGGAAAATGTTTGGGGTTCGGCATTGACAGCAGCAGTTTGTGCTTTGGGGGTGTTGACGGTGCAGCAGTTGGATTGGGTGGGAATTGTGCCGTTGCTGTTGCTGGGATATGTGGCGAGTTTTAGTACGAAGTTGTCCGATACGACGGCGAGTGAGGTGGGGAAGGTTTACGGCAAGCGGACGTTTTTGATTACGACCCTGCAACCTGTGCCGAAGGGGACCGAGGGGGCGGTTTCTCTGGAGGGGACGATCGCCGGTGTGGTGGCATCAGTCGCCGTTGCTGTGGTGGGGTATGTGGTGGGGTTGATTGATGGGACAGGGGTGGGGTTATGTGTGATTGCGGCGTTTATTGCTACAAATTTAGAGAGTGTGATTGGCGCAACGATTCAGGAACAAGTGAGTTGGATGACCAATGAGGTGGTGAATATAATTAATACTACCATTGGGGCGATCGCCGCAGTCGGACTGGCGATCGCCTTGAAGGGAGTGTTGGGTTAGGGGAATTGAACCGGAGAGCAAAGTTGCTTGCTACCGTATCAATTCCCCAGGAACACTCCCAAACTGTTACAGGGAGATAAAATCCTCCTCAGAAATCACCGTGGGTTCCACTCCGGAAAGAGTGGCGAGGGTATCATCCCCGACTTGGATAAGGGTTGATCCGTTGTTCGAGGCGATTTGTAGGTCCATGAATGACAGATTAGCGGGTAATTCCAGAACATCTTCCCCATCGATAAAGTCGAGAATGATATCGCTGCCGGAGTTGGATTGTAAGACAAAGATATCTCGACCATTGCCACCAGCTAGGGTATCATCTCCTAAATCCCCACTGAGGAAATCATCTCCCTCTTCACCGAGGAGGAAGTCATTGCCTTTGCCACCATAGAGGATATCATTGCCAGCATCGCCAAACAGGATGTCATCTCCGGCATTGCCATAGAGGCGATCGTTACCGCCCTCAAACAAAGTGTCATCTCCCATATCCCCATAGAGGATATCATTACCCTCATCGGCAAACAAGGTGTCATCGCCTAAATTTCCATAGAGGATATCATTGCCTGCTTGACCGAAAATAGTTTGATCTTCCACATCAGCGAACAGAGTATCATCCCCTTCAGTCCCGACGATTTCGTTGGGGTTGGTCGGGGCGATCGCGGCTGCGTTAGGGGTAAGTTTTGCGACTAAAACTGTCGAAAAACCATAGTGATTGGCTTGGTTGCTTCCGGTTAAGTAGAGATTGTTGGCACTGTCCACCGCTATGTCTGAGGCGTAAGAAAAATCGAATTTTTGGCCTAACAGATCGATTTTCCCTATTGTCTCAAACCATAATTGGTTCCCTTGAGGGTTATATTTAGCTACCCACCCCTCACGCGGTACTACGGTAACAGGATTGCTTAGTAAATCACCTCCACTTCCTCCAGAGAGGTAGATATTGTCCGCATTATCGACTGCAATGCCAATGCCTACGTCCGATGCGTTAGTTCCAAACTGGTCGATCCATAACAGGTTCCCTTGGGGGTCATATTTAGCTCCCCATGCATCTGTCTCTCCGGAATTAGCTCCGGCTAAATCACCCCGGGTCGATCCCGTCAGGTAAACATGGCCTGTACTATCGAAAGCTAAGTTATGAGAATACTCTTCACCAGCACTACCCAACTGTCTAATCCATAATTGGTTTCCTTCTGTGTCATGCTTGGCAACCCAAGCATCCCAGGATCCGACATTGGTGCCCCCTAAATCCCTGTTGGTAGTTCCGGTCACGTAAAGATTGTCTAGGCTATCAAGTTTTAACGCAACAGGGGGTAGTCCGGTGACAGCAGCTTGACCTCGACTGCCCATAGTCCCGAACTCTTCCATCCACAATTGATTGCCTTCTGTGTCATATTTGGCAATCCACACCTCGAATAATTCAGGAGTGTTGAACCCAGACTTCTGCTCCAATCCAGCTAGATAAATATTGCCTGCGCTATCAAGAGCGATGGACTCGGAGTAGTAGGAATTGGCACTACCGAACTGTTTAATCCACAATTGATTGCCTTCTAGATCATACTTAGCAACCCAGGGGGCTCGTCTAAGAGCATTAGGAACGCCTGCATCATCAAAAGCGTCCCCGGTGAGGTAGACATTCCCTACATTATCGATTGCTACACTTTTGGAATATAAATCCCCCAGATTTTTGGGAACTCCAAACTGCCTGACCCATTGCTGGCTCCCCAAGTTGTCATACTTGACAACCCAACCATCATAAAACCCTACTTTACTTCCGGCTAAATTGCTTGTGGTATGTCCCGTAGCGTAAACGTTGCTGCTGCTATCTACTGCTAGGTCATGAACAACGTCTATCGCCTCAGTGCCCAACTCTCGAATCCACTGAATCTCAAATATATCGTTGACTGGATTGACCGTAATGGCAAAATTAGTCAGCCCGATCGCCCCTCCATTGCCATCGGTTGCGGTAAACTGAAAGCGATCGCCGCTCGGATCGCTATCGTCGTGAGTGTAGCTTACCAATCCCGCATCGATA
Organism: Laspinema palackyanum D2c; assembly: GCF_025370875.1. Classification (NCBI taxonomy): domain Bacteria; kingdom Bacillati; phylum Cyanobacteriota; class Cyanophyceae; order Oscillatoriales; family Laspinemataceae; genus Laspinema; species Laspinema palackyanum. The sequence goes on along the minus strand of NZ_JAMXFD010000006.1, from coordinate 31,807 downwards.
TCTGCTTGGGTAAAGGTATTCCCAACGGATAACACCATCTCGTTGAGTTTGAGACTACCATTCCCAGGCAGTGCGGTAAGAGTATAGACGATCGCATCTCCATCGGTATCGCTCACTTGCAACTGAGTCGTTGAGATGGAAACCGTCCCGCCTTCATCCAGAGTCACGCCATTATTATTAGTGAGAATCGGGTCGGAATTCGGCAGCAGTTGCGCTATCCAGGCATCGTAGGATCCGGCATTACTCCCGCCTAAATCGCCTGATGTCCATCCGGATAGGTGTATTTTGCCGTCGGGGGCGATCGCCATGCCAAAGGCTGGATCTTGACCTTCAGAACCGAATTGCTTGACCCAGAGGCGATTCCCACTGCCATCGTATTTCGCCACCCACGCATCAGACTCTCCCGCATTGCTGCTATTTTCCCAACTCCCCCAGGTGTTTCCCGTCAGGTAAATTCTGTCATCGGTATCAATCTGAATGTCTAACGCACCATCGGAATTTGCGGTTCCCAGTTGTTGCATCCACAGGAGGTTGCCGGTGGGGTCATATTTGGCAATCCAGGCGTCCCAACTCCCTGCACTGCTTCCTCCCAAGGTGCTTTGCGTCCATCCGGTGAGGTAAATGTTGCCGGTACTATCCACGGCGTTGGCGATCGCTTTGTCTGCGGTTTCGGTGCCAAACTGTCTCACCCACAACTGCTGTCCGTTGCTGTCATATTTGGCAATCCAAGCGTCTTCACCTCCCGCATTGGCAGCGCCTAAACTGCCGGTGGTGTATCCGCTGACGTAGAGATTTCCGGCAGTATCGACACTGACTTCTGTGGTGTTTTCAGTGCCGATACTGCCTAACTGCTGCACCCAGAGGGGATTGCCACTGCTGTCATATTTGCCAAACCAGGCATCGGATTCTCCGGCATTAACTCCCCCTACATCGCCCCAAGTGTCTCCAGCAATATACAGGTTACCTGTGCTATCGGTGACAATAGTCCGAGCATCATCGGTGGTCATGCTGCCGAATTGTTTAATCCACAGGGGATTCCCACTGCTGTCATATTTGGCAATCAAGGCGTCATATCCTGCACCGTTGGTTTCTGCCAAGAGGCCGGAGGTAGTACCCGCAATGTATAGATTGCCTAGAGGGTCACTGGTAAGGCTATAGGCGCGATCGTCGTTGGCGCTGGCGAGTTGCTGAGTCCACAAGGGATTGCCACTGCTGTCATATTTGGCCCACCAAATATCCCAGTCTCCTTGAGGAGTTCCCCCTAATCCGCCTTGGGTTTGTCCGCCAAGGTAGAGGTGACCGAGGGGGTCTCGGGTCATGGCATAAGCGCGATCGTCGTTGGCGGTGCCGAGTTGCTGAATCCAGTTGGGTCGATGGTTAATCGGGGTTGCGAGTTCAGCAGTTGAGAGCAGGCGAGATTCCCTGACCTTTAGCATAATCGATAGGATGGGTTTATTCTACCTAAGTTAATGCTTGATAATTATAAGTTTAAAGGGGTCTAAAATCTGGCAAGCTTAATAAACTTTAAAGGATTTGAATAAAGCGCTGGACCGTGAAAACTTCTGGGGTCTAATTTAGGGTTTTGCTTATCCGTTTTTAAGGGGTTTAATCGGGTTAAGAGAAGGGTAAGGCACTGCCTACCCTTCTCCGGGTTTTATGCTGTTCCATTTTTTTCGGTCCCCCATGAGTGACCGGATCGGACTTATACAGAACTTTTCACGGTCCAGCTACCCCATCTTAATATTTTTTAAAAGAGGAAGATCGCAGCAGTGCAACGGGAGACAAGTTCTGATGTTTACTCTCTAATTGAGGCGGAATTCCATTGGGAAAATCTTCGGCGATCGCCTCTTCTAAGCGTTGAATGCGGTTATCCGGATTGGGGTGTGTACTCAAAAATTCTGGGGATTGGGAACCGGATTGTGCTGAACCGAGGATTTCCATGACTTCAATCATGCCTCTGGGGTTATAACCCGCTTGTGCCATGAACTGCAACCCGAGGCGATCGCTTTCTAGTTCCGCCTCTCGTCCATATCGCAAGGCAACCATTTCATTGGCAACTCGGGCGATCGCAGCGGTTTGTCTCCCTCCTCCTTGGTCGTCGGTGGTGGCAACTCCTACTGCCGTAACTAGGGTAGAACCGAGTTCCCGTTTGGCTAAATGTTCTGCACCATGTCGCGCCACCACATGACCAATTTCATGGCCTAAAATTCCCGCCAGTTGCGATGGGGAATTCAGGCGTTGCAGTAACCCATTGGTAATAAAAATCTGCCCTCCAGGGAGTGCAAACGCATTCACGGTTTTTGAATCTTGAAGCACATGAAATTCAAAGGGATATTCCGATTGAGATACGACGGATTGTTGGACAATTCGCTGACCCATGCGCTGAACGGATTCTTGAACTGAGGCATCCGGGTATAATCCCCCAAATTGTTGTGCCAGTTGTCCTCGGGTTTGCAATCCGAGTTGCACCTCTTCCGTGGGAGATAAGCGAATGCGTTGCTGTTCTCCGGTAATCGGGTTTTCCACTTGGGTTGTACAGTAACTCAAAACCCCCACTAGCCCAATCACAAATCCAATTAATAGCCGAAATAGTTGTCGTGTCACTGCTGTTTCCAAACTCGATTATTTGGAAAATAACAGATATATTTTACGGTGTCACTCTATCTGGAGGAGAGTTTTAGGTGAAGTTAACCGCATCTTTAGATAGATTCTGGGCCAAAGAAAACCCCCGAGTTTATCTCTGCGGGTTGAGAGAACCGCAGCATGGCAGTTAAGCGGTTTTGAAAAACCGAATAATTTCTCGAACATGATCGAGGAATTGTCCATCGGTGGTTAATTGAGCAATGGCATTCTGTGCTTCTTTCTTCAGCGCATGATGTTCCGCTTGGTTGCTTGATCGCAAGCTTTCTACAGAGGCGGCTAATTGGCTTAAATCTTGGCGCAATGCCGCACTTTGGCGATTTTTCTGAGCAATCCAAGAATCCTCTTTATTTTCATCTAAACTGTCGGAGATGTATTTAATTTGCTCCTCTAAAATTAAGACGCGATCGCGCAATTCTAAAACATCTTCCCGAGGATAGTTAAACTCTCGGCGAATCATGCTTAAGCGGGTGGCAATATATTCATAAGCCCGAATCACTGGACGTAACCCGGTTAACAACAAAGCCGCCACAGAACTGATATATCCCACCGCACTAATTCCGGTGGCGGCTAACCCATATAAAACGAGGGCAGAAATGATATGCAGGGCGATGGCAATCCACAGCGATCGCTTGGCAATTCGCTGTACATATCCTAACTGCTTGGCTTCAATCGGGATATTTTTTTCCTGAGATTGTTCTGCGTCTGCAACCACTTCCTTGGCTTGAAAATAAATATTCCAAGGGACTGTTACAATCACGACTAACCATAAGAAACTGGCCCCGCCAATTACCCAATCTAAAAAATTTCCCGCAGGGATATTTAACCAATTTAAAATCCCAAATGCCAACAGTAAGATAACCACCAAGCCGATAGAAAATCCACCGAAAAAGTTAACTCTCATAAAACTCAGGCTTTGTTTGCGTCAATTGCCTCTAGTATGGCTACAATTTGCCTTCATTTTTCTAGTCGGCTGTGACAGTCTAAAAATTGGCATAAGCCCTGAAACAGCCGAAAAATTAGAACTGGCGTTCAATTTTGAGGGGTTCCTGATGAGTTAGGGTGGGGAGGCGATCGCTTAAATCCAGCCAGGGTTGCAATTGACCCGCCTGAAAGGTGCGACTCATCACCACATAAATTGAGGTTTGGTCTCCTCCAATTCCCACGGATTGAACATTCCGCCAAGACTCGGCTATTAATTCATCAGTAATCTGCCATTTTCCATCTTTCCACTGCAAGCGTCGGATAAATTTAAACGGGGCTTTTTCCTTTCCAGTAATCAGCATTTTTTGCAACAATTTCCGAATTAAATCAGGAAAAAATCGGCCTACAGTTAGCATGACCACCCGCAAAATTAATAAATTCCCCGGGTTCATTTGTTTTTGCTTGGCCCAACCCAATTGACCTTGAATCAAAATTTCATCTTTTTCAATTTGATAATCATAGGGGCTAATTAAATGTCCTACAGCATTTTTTATTCGGCTTCCTTGGGAAACTTGAAGAGAAAATTGGGTATCAGAAGCCTCCAGTTTTTCCTCTCGAAATACTTTAAAAACTCCCCCTTTATTTAAGGCTAAATATAACTCCGTATTTTCTCGACGATCTATCAACAATTGTGCTTCTTTTAACCAGACTTGTCCTTGGGGACGCGGCGGCAAATCAGGGCGATTTTGCACAAAATCCCGCCATGCTAATAAGTAACTCCAAGTATGATGACCAATAATATGGTCATCGGCATAACAGGGAACTAAACCGGCTGCGATGCCTTTTAGAAATAAGTCATTAATGGCTAATGCTTCCGGCATCCATTTCCCCACCCATTCAAACCCATGTGGGAAAAAATTATAAGTATTCCGACTCGCATATTCTCCCCCATAAGACCCATCAGGATGGATAAATTGAGTGGCGAGTTCTACTGCTTTTATCAATGATTCTTTCAGGCGCGGGTCAGGAGAGAGTTCATGAAGTCGGGCTAAACAAGCAATAGTCAGGGTGTGATAACCGGGGTCACAGCCTTCATATTCCTGAAACCACCCTTCGGAACTTTGCCAGGATAAAACCCGTTCGATCCGTTCAGATTTAGCCCGGTCCCAACGGTTGGTTTCTAACAAACGAGATATCAGTTCTAAACATAAGGCGATTAAGGCTTGATGGTTACTGAGTTGCCCACTTTCATGATGATTGGCTAACCCGGTGGCGCGATGTTCAAAAAATTTCAGGAGTTCAAAATTGTTGAGATTGAGGAATGTGTAACTTTCCAAACAAGCTAACAGGGAAAAAGCGGCTGCACCACTGGCTCTTTCGTAGGGAAAATAATCATCACAAGACCCATCCGGATGAGCAGAATGAGCGGCATAAACGATTCCCGCTTCGACCCAATCCCGGAGTGCAGTTTGCTGATAAAATGGGTTATCCGGTAAGTTTGTTTCGTAGGCTAAAGCCAGGGGCCAAACAAATTCTTGGGCCATTCCACTGGGAAAATCGATAATTTTATAATGCCAGAAATTGCGGTCAAAACAGCCATAAGTGGGACTGTGGGGGTTGCGATCGCACAGGGTCAGGATTTTAGGAATTTGGGCGATCGCAGTTTGGGCAAATAAATCTCTACTCATAGTTACCAGGAATTCAGCAATAGCAGGAGTTTCCCCTAATTTTAAACCCGAAGGGGTGCAGTTGAACCCTTATGGGTAAAAGTTGGGTTTCCCAGGATTTGATTCAGTGACGCGGTTCACTGAGAAAGGGTCACGATGGAACATTCGTCATCTGATAAATCTCCATCCATTCAATCAAGGCATCCGGTGCACCTCCTCTAAAATCTTTCACCAAGCCGAGAATCCAGATGGTCTGCTATATTAAGAAAAACGCTGATAAATATTAAATTATGAATCGACCCAGCGATCCATCCCCTGCACCTTTAAATTCTCATGAACTACCACCGCCTACAGCCGATGGAGTTGACATTGCTAATCCAGAAGTTGGGAACCTCCACCAGCCGGAAAATCTCCCCAACTCTAACGTTTCTGCAACAAAACAAGCCTTTAAACGGCTGTATATAATTTTACTCGTTATTGGCCTGAGCATTGGGGTTGTAGCGGCGATCGGCGTGGTTAATCTCTTGAATCGTTGGGGCCTAACTCAACCCCCGCCTCCGGTGGAAGAAACCAATAGCTGAATTCAAAAAATCCACATAAAACGGGAGACTTACCCATCTGAATCATGCTGCATTAGTCAAGAAGGCGATGCAGCTTTTATCTTTCTACAGATAGAGCAAAAGGTCATTCTAAAGAGTGAGGGATTTTCTTAGAGAGTTTGGCTATCCTAGGAAGGATATAAACCCGTTTTTACCCCTTTTATTTTACCGCAATTTCCCTAAAATACCCGTCAATTTTAATGAATTGTAAAGAGAGGAAGCATGGTATTCAATCCACAGAAACGAGCGGTTGGATTATTCCCCAGTATGGAAAAGGCCGCAATCGCTCTGTGCGACCTAAAATCCGCAGGCTTTCCGATGAAAAACATTTCAGCGATCGCCCGAAAACGGAATCGGATTCGGTCGATTACTCCAAATTCAATGGAAATAACAACCCTTGATAATCCAGTGTCAGCCACTGGACTTGCCGGTGCTCTAACCGGGGGAAGTTTGGGGATGGTTCTGGGGTTGCTGGTTAGCCTTAGTATCCTAGCACTTTCTGGGATTGGACCGCTCCTCCTGGCTGGGGTCGAAGTGGCAAGCGCAGGAACAGTTTTGGTTGCGGGAGGGGCGATCGGTGCTGCGACTGGGGGTCTTGTAGGTCGTTTGATGGCGTATGGGATGTCTAATGAGCGCGCTCACCGCTATTGGGAACGGGTGGTTCAGGGGGATTATCTGCTGATTCTCACCGGCAGCGATCGCGAAATTGCCCTCGCCAGTCGCATTTTAAACGCTCGCGGTATCCAAGAGTGGGAAATCCACGAGCGATCGCCCCAGAGAAGCACTCTCCTGTCCGACTAACTCACCTTTCACTGGGGTCAGTTGTGCGATCAAAATCCGTCGGAAATCGTGCCTTGCGATCGGCAAACTGACCCATATTTAACACCAAATGGAGGTCAAACATGACTGTAGATGAAATTAGACGCGCTGTAGGCGTCTTCGAGCGTTATGAAGATGCCGAAGTCGCATTCCACCAACTCCGACAAGCAGGATTCTCCCTCAATAACCTCTCAATTATTGCTCCGGACCTCCCCCGGTCCCGGAATCCAGGAGAAGCTAACATGAACTCTCACCTCACCATGGGAGATGCCGCCGCCAGCCCCCCACTCCGTAGCCACACCACCGACGCCTCCGGAACCCTGGCCGAAGAAGGGGCTGCGACAGGTGCCGTAGCCGGGGGAACCGTCGGGGGTTTTATCGGCTTGCTGCAAGCCCTAGCTGCCTTATCCATTCCAGGAATCGGACCTGTGCTCGCAGGAGGAACTGTGGCAACAATCCTGCTGAATACTCTAGCCGGAGGTGCGATCGGGGCCGCTACAGGTGGTTTAGTCGGAGCATTAGCCGGTTTAGGTATCCCGGAAGAACGGGCCCTAATCTATAACGAGCGCCTCTCTCAAGGCCACTATTTACTAATCGTGGAAGGCTCAGTTTATGAAATTGAACGAGCAGACGAAATCCTAACCGGAAGAGGCATCCAAGAATGGGGAATTTATCGTCTTCCCGGCGAACCCCTTGTGAATCCCGCTGCTATGCCTACGGTTCCTCCCGTTAATCTACCGAATCACCCCTCTTTAACGGGTCAAAGTTCTTTCCCAAATCCCAGAATTCCCTAACCCATTTATATCCCTAACAACCCCCAAACCCACATCCTAAAGGGTGGGGGAAAAGCGGACCAAGCCCGCCTGCGCGGGCTAATAATTCCCCAAAACCTCGTGACATGGCTCTGCCATGTCATGTAAAATCAGCGGCTCTTCCGCCTGAAACTCTCTCAATAACTATAACTAAATAAAACCCATAAACCTCTTCCCCAAACAGTTATCGCAATGACCACATCGCATCCTTTTAGCTTCCTCTCCAAACCCAAACGCTTCTAATAAAAACTGCCACCGACATCGCCGAGTCAACAGGAATTGCTTCATCTGTTGACTCGGATTATCTACAGATAAACCCGCAGAAGAACCCGAACGAGTAATCCGGTAATGAAACGGGTCCTGCCATTGTAACTGACCCATACTATGCAGTAAAGACAGGGCAATTGCTCCATCGGGATATTGTTCTGAAATTTGATTAATATTCCCCTGGGTTGGTAACTTTTTAACCAAATTTTGAGCGCGGCGATAGAGGGTTTGTTTTTGGGTTGCCACAAATTGGCGCTGATGCTCATCTTGAGGGTCTAACCATCCCGTACATTCACTCATTAAAGAAAGTGCAGTTGCCGGTTTGCCATCTCGACCAGCGCGGCCCACTTCTTGAATATATTCTGATAGTAACGCCGGAGTTTGATAATGTAAAACCCAACGCACATTGGGTTTATTCACTCCCATCCCAAAGGCACAAGTACAGACCACAAATTGCAGGGAATCGCCAATCCAACTGCTTTCAATACTGCGGCGTTCCTCTCCACTCAAACCGCCATGATAGGCAGAGGTTTTACATCCTTGTTGCCGTAACCAATCCGCCAGTTCTTCCGCATCCCGTCGAGTTCTCACATAGACTAAACCGGACTGTAAACCCTGAGACTGGATAAACTGTAACATCCGTTGCCGACGTCCTCGGGGAGTCCAAGCAATTTGAATCTGTAAATTGAGATTGGACCGATAAGGACTGAGTAAAAATTGGTTAGGTTTCTGTAATTTTAACACCGATTGAATGGTTTTCTGTGCCGTCGGGTCAGCCGTTGCCGTAAACGCGGCGATCGCCAGTTTAGAACCCGCTGGTTTTGATTTCAAAAGGGCGGGACGAACCGCACCCAAACGGCGATAGGCGGGGCGAAATGTATCCCCCCATTGAACTAAACAATGTGCCTCATCTAAAATCATCCCATTAATGGGTAATTTGGGGTCTAATAAACGCTGCCAAACTGGTGGACTCAGTAACGTTTCTGGGGAGAGATATAATAACCGTAATTGATTGTTTTCTAGGGCGTTTAGGGTTACTTTCCGCTGTTTTGTGGGAACTTCCCCATGTAAAAGCGCCGCATCTAAGTGGCGATCGCGTAATTCTTGCACCTGATTTTCCATCAGTGCCACCAATGGCGACACCACCAGGGTTAATCCAGTTTGCAGTAACGCCGGAAGTTGAAAGCAAATTGACTTTCCCCCACCCGTAGGTAAGACAATCAGTGCATCTTTCCCCTGCAACAGACTCTGCACGATTTCTCCCTGGGGACTTCTAAACTCATCGTATCCCCAGATTTCACGGAACGTATCCCGGACCTGATTCCAGGATGCACTATGATGGCGGTCCATTTGCAAAACAGGTTATGTTAAAGATAGGACAGTTACTTATTTTACCGGATTCAGATCATGCAGCTAGAAATTATCGCCCATCGCGGATACTCCAGTATCGCCCCAGAAAACACTCTGGCGGCATTTTTGGCGGCGATCGAACATCAGGCGGACTCCATCGAGTTAGATGTCCAGTTAAGTGCCGATGGAGTGCCAGTGGTGATTCATGATTCTACTTTAACCCGCACCACGGGAATTCGAGGCAAAGTCAGGAAGAAAACTTTAGACCAAATTAAGCATCGAGAAGCGGGTTCGTGGTTTGATTGGCGCTTTAAGGGAGAACCCATTCCCACCTTAGAAGAAGCTTTAATTGCTTTGCAAAATATCAAAAAGTTTATCTATATCGAAGTCAAAACTCATTCCTATTGGACTGATACAAAGATAGATGAGTTCATTGAGATGCTGATTAAACATCAGTTTAGAAATCGATGTATTATTGCTTCTTTTAATGCTTCTTTTATTGACCGAGTTCGGGAACGGAGTGAGAATTTTTCATTTGCTTATCTCGTTGCCAATCGGACTGCATTCCGCAGACAATTAACTAAAGCGGTCCAGGCGGGAAATACCGTCATGATGAGCAAGTATAAACTGTTAATCAAAAATCCCGCCTTAATTAACCTCAGTCGGGAACAAGGCGTTGATCTCGTCGCTTGGACTGTGGATAAGCCAAAAGACTTAGAAAGATTGCTGGAATTAGGAGTTGTGAGAATCGCGACCAACTGTTTAGTGCCAGAAATGTTAGCCCTAAAAATTGAATAGAGATTTTTGACCCCTTGCCGATTTTACTCTAAATGATTTAAAATAGTCAAAACCTTTCAAGTGTCACTAAAATTAGCATGACTCTAATCAATTTTGACAATCGCTGGGAATTTTGGATTGATCGCGGGGGGACTTTTACCGATGTAGTCGCCAAGCGTCCCGATGGGCAATTGATTGTACATAAAGTGCTATCAGAAAATCCAGAACGATACAAAGATGCGCCGGTCCAAGGGATACGAGAACTGATGGGGATTACGGGGGATGAACCCATACCCATTGACCAAATTGGGGCGATTAAAATGGGAACAACGGTTGCCACCAATGCTTTATTAGAACGCAAAGGCGATCGCACAGTTCTGGTGATAACCAAAGGATTTAAAGATGCCCTAAGAATCGGCTATCAAAACCGCCCGGATATCTTCGCCCGGGAAATTTTATTGCCCGAAATGCTCTATGAACAAACCATCGAGGTAGAAGAACGCTACAGCGCCCAGGGAGAAGAATTACAACCCGTTAACGAACCGCCTTTAATCGAAGAATTACAAGCGGCATATCATAGCGGAATTAGAAGTTGTGCAATCGTTTTGATGCATGGATATCGCTATCCCCAACATGAACAAAGCATTGCTCAACTCGCTCAAAACATTGGATTTACTCAAGTCTCCGTTTCCCACGAAGTTAGTCCGTTAATGAAGCTTGTCAGTCGGGGGGATACCACCGTTGTGGATGCCTATCTTTCGCCGATTTTGCGTCGCTATGTCGATCGCGTTTCCGGAGAACTCTCTTCCAATCCCGATGCCTTAGATCAGCGTTTGATGTTCATGCAATCCAATGGCGGGTTAACCAATGCGCGACAATTTCAAGGCAAAGATAGCATCTTATCCGGTCCTGCCGGTGGGATTGTGGGGGCGGTAGAAACCAGTAAAAAGGCTGGATTTGAGAAAATTATCAGCTTTGATATGGGCGGAACTTCCACCGATGTTGCCCATTATAACGGTGAATATGAACGAGAATTTGAAACAGAAATTGCCGGAGTGCGATTAAGAACTCCGATGATGTCCATTCATACCGTTGCTGCCGGTGGCGGTTCAATCCTATTTTTTGATGGGTCACGCTATCGCGTCGGTCCCGAGTCTGCCGGGGCCAATCCTGGTCCTGCTTCCTATCGCAAAGGGGGACCATTAACCGTCACCGATTGTAATGTGATGTTAGGGAAAATTCAACCGCAATTTTTCCCAAAAGTGTTTGGGATTAATGGCAATTTACCCTTAGATTCTGAGGTGGTTCTGGACAAATTCAACCAAATGGCCCAACAGATAAAACAATCGACGGGAGATGACCGACTCCCAGAACAAGTCGCTGCCGGATTCCTGGCGATCGCTGTGGAAAATATGGCCAATGCCATTAAAAAAATCTCCCTACAACGGGGATATGATGTCTCTGAATATACCCTCTGTTGCTTTGGCGGTGCCGGAGGTCAACACGCCTGTCAAATTGCCGATACCTTGGGCATGAAACGGGTGTTTATTCATCCCTTTGCTGGGGTTTTATCCGCTTATGGCATGGGATTAGCAGATATTCGCACCATCCGCCAACGGGCCGTAGAATCTCCCTTAACTGCGGAATTGCTAGGCCAATTGCAAAGCCAATTATCCCAACTGGAAGCGGAAGGAAAAGCCGAATTAAGCCAGAACAGTGAGGAGACAAGCGAACTTGTTTCCGTTGCTAAACTGCATCTGAAATACCAAGGCACTGACTCCACCTTAATTGTCGATTTTGCTGACAATCCAGCCACCCTCAAAGCGGCATTTGAAGCGGAACACCGTCAACGATATGGATTCATCAAAGAAGACAAATCCTTAATTGTAGAAACGGTTTCCGTAGAAGTAGTCCAGCAGATGACACCCCCCGAGGAACCCACCGTTCCCCGGCGATCGTCAGCCGTTCCCTCCCCCATTGCCACCGTCCCCATGTACGATGGCGGTTCCTGGCAGGAAACCCCGGTATTTGAACGCCAAGAATTGCAACCGGGAGATACCATTACTGGACCGGCTTTAATCATAGAACAAACCGGCACAAATGCCATTTCTTGCGGTTGGCAAGTGGAAATCACGGACCGGAATTACTTAGTTTTAAACCGGGTCGCTACTGCCGAACAGCCTCGGATAGAAACTCAGGCGATCGCCGCCACCAATCCTGACCCAGTTCTGTTAGAAATCTTCAACAACTTGTTCCGCGCCATCGCCGAACAAATGGGGATTACCTTACAAAATACCTCTTCTTCCGTCAACATCAAAGAACGCCTCGATTTCTCCTGCGCCATCTTTGATCGCGCCGGTCAACTCGTGGCGAATGCTCCTCATATTCCCGTGCATTTAGGCTCAATGAGTGAAAGCGTAGAAGCCTTAATGAACGACAAAGGGAAAACCGTTAAACCCGGGGATGTTTATGTGTCCAATAATCCCTATAATGGCGGCACTCATCTCCCAGATATTACCGTAATTACCCCCGTGTTTGATAATGCCGGAGAGGACATTTTATTTTACGTCGCCTCCCGAGGACATCATGCAGATATTGGCGGCATTACCCCAGGTTCCATGCCCCCCCATAGCAAAACCGTGGTCGAAGAAGGGGTGTTGTTAGATAACGTCCAAATTGTCAAAGCTGGGAAATTCCAAGAATCCCACTTATTAGAAATTCTCACCACTGCCGAATATCCAGCGCGAAATACAGATCAAAACATTGCCGATTTACAAGCGCAAATTGCCGCCAATGAACGAGGAGTGCAAGAACTTGTAAAAATGGTGGAATACTATGGTTTAAAAACCGTAGAATCCTATATGGGATATGTTCAGGACAACGCTGAAGAATCCGTCCGACGGGCGATTGCTGTACTCAAAAATGGCGAATTTACCTACGGAATGGATGATGGCGGAGAAATCCACGTTAAAATCAGCATTGATAAAAATAGCCGCAGTGCCACTATTGATTTCACCGGCACATCGGAGCAACTCAACAGCAATTTTAACGCCCCAGCAGCAGTCTGTAAAGCGGCAGTGTTGTACGTTTTTCGCACTTTAGTAGACGATAACATTCCGCTGAATGCCGGATGTCTTAAACCCCTAGACATTATTATTCCCAAAGGCAGCTTATTAAACCCCTGCTATCCAGCAGCAGTAGTAGCGGGAAATGTGGAAACTTCTCAGGCGATCGTGGATGCCTTGTACCTCGCCCTTGGCGTAATGGCGGCATCCCAAGGGAGTATGAATAACTTTACCTTTGGCAGCGATCGCCATCAATATTACGAAACCATTTGTGGCGGTTCCGGTGCCGGTCCCAACTTCCACGGAACCGACGCCATTCAAACCCACATGACCAATTCCCGCCTCACGGATCCTGAAGTTTTAGAATGGCGATTCCCCGTCCGATTAGAAAGCTTTTCCATTCGCGAAAATAGCGGCGGAAAAGGACAATATACCGGAGGAAATGGAGTCATTCGCCGCCTACGTTTTCTGGAACCGATGACAGCAGCAATTTTATCCAATCACCGCCGCATTCCTCCTGCGGGATTAAATCAAGGCGGCAACGGTGCGATCGGGCATAATTTAGTGGAACGCACCGATGGTACAATTGAAGAATTAGGCAGCACCAGTGCGGTTCAGATGAACCCCGGAGATATCTTCGCCATTCAAACCCCAGGAGGCGGAGGTTATGGTAGTCTAACCTAGGAATTAATTCCTTGCTCGTCGGATTTGACCGTTTATTGAATCCTTGCTCATCATCATGAAAATTCATCGCATTGAAATTGAAAATTTCCGAAAGTTTGAGCATCATAGCTGTCAATTCGATGAGCAATTGACCCTAATTGTAGGAAACCAAGGCAGTGGCAAAACTAGCCTAATTGAGGCGATTGCCATTGCTGCTGGTTCCCTATTTTTAGGGTTTGATGAAATTACCCCTCGCAATATCCGGACCCAAGATATGCGCCGTTTCCCTGGGCAAATGACAACGAATCGGGAAGCGTATCCCGTGCGAATTTCCACTCAAGGAATGATTCAGGAACACCGCATTGACTGGCAGAGAATCCTTAAAAAACCCAAGGGCAGAACAACAGGGGGGGAATCGCTATTAAAGGTTTCTCATGAACTTCAAGCCCAAGTGCGTCAGGGTTCCGGGGTCATTTTGCCCCTGGTGGTCTACTATGGCGATAATCGCCAGGGATGGCATCAAAGATCCGTGAGAACCGTGAAAGCGAATAAACCCCAAACCCGAACCTTGGGTAACTGCTACTGGTTCAACCAAAAATCTCCAGAACGGCGATTATTAGAATGGTTCAAAATGATGGAATTAATTAGCCGACAACAGCATAATCCTCTGCAAATTTTTGTGGCGGTTCAAGAGGCGATCGCCTCTTGTTTGGATTTGCGGACTATCCAATATGATTTGAATCAAGATAAACTCTTACTCAATGGTCAATGCTTGTTCGAGATGAACCTATCCCAGCGTCATCTGGCGGTCCTCGTTGCCGATATTGCCTATCGTGCGGTTGTCCTCAATCCTCAGTTAAAAAAACAAGCGATTAGAGAGACCCCAGGAATCGTCCTCATTGATGATATTTGTTTACATCTTGATGCACCTATGGTAGAATCTTTGTTAAAACATCTCCCCAATATTTTTCCCTGCCTCCAGTTTATGGTAACGACCCCCCCGTTCGAGTCCGAATTTACTTCTCTTCCCTCCCTATCTCTCGTTCAACTCAAAAGCTAAAAAAACCGCCAACTGCCTATTTTCATATATCAGCCTTTCTAACTTGATAAAATCATGAAAGTCTACAAAATCACCACTCACAACTTCAAAGGATTTGAACAGAGAACCTTTGAACTCTCCGCTCCGTTTACGCTCATCATTGGGGATAACGGCAAGGGAAAAACGGCTATCCTCGATGCCTTAGCGATTGGCATTAGCGATTTATTGTCAGGATTTGATGAACCAGGGTCTTCCCGAAATATTACGAATGATGATGTCCGTCAGCAGAAATATCAACAGGGAGAAACCACGGATATTCAACCCCAATATCCGGCTTCAGTGACTTGTGAAGGACTGTTTGAAGGACAAGAGATTGTTTGGGGCCAATCCGTAACGGGGAAAAACCAACTTCAGAAGGATAAAAATATTGAAAATTTATCAAAACAACTTCGGGAAAAAGCGGATAATGGAGAAAATATTCGGTTACCCTTAGTCGCTTATTATGGAACTGATCGCCTCTGGATTCCCAACCCTGAACCATCGGATTCCCCAGGGGTCAGGACATCTCGAACCCAAGGCTATTTAAATTGTCTGCATCCTGACGCTCATGTGAAAAAACTCATTGAATGGTTGAAGCAAGAAACAGAAAACTCGCTCAAGTCGGGAGGACAGGATGGCGATTTGCTTTTAGTCGTTAAAAATGCCATTTATGACTGCATGAAAGCCGAAGATTGGGATGATATTTCCTATGTATTTGGGGAAGCCGGACAAGGTGATGTTTTGGCTAAGGCAAAAGATGGACGCTTGTTACCCCTGCGAATGCTCAGTGATGGGGTTCGCAATGTCCTGGCAATGGTGGCAGATATCGCCTATCGTGCAGCCATGCTGAATCCTCATTTCGGTAGAGATGCCGCCAAAAAAACATCCGGTATTGTCTTAATTGACGAAATTGATTTACATCTGCATCCAAGTTGGCAACGGCATATTGTCGAAGATTTACATCGGACCTTTCCAGAAATCCAGTTTATTGCCACAACTCATTCTCCCTTTATCGTTCAGTCTCTCCGAAAGGGAAAACTGCTCAACCTAGATCCCCAAGAACCCAGCGAGTATTATGATCAAAGTATTGAGGATATTACAGAAAATGTCATGGGTGTAGAGTTACCGCAAAAAAGTGAGCGCTTTCTAAAAATGAAAGCAGCCGCTAAGGAATACTATGCCGTATTAGAGGAATCCCAAGATGCTTCGCCTGAACGAAAAGAGCAACTCAAAACTAAACTCGATGAATTATCAATGCCCTATAGTGATAACTTAGCTTATCATGCCTATTTAGAACTCAAACGGGAAGCAGCAGGAATGAGCGAGGAGTAGGAATCATGAGACCAGTTGACCGAGGGTCTTGTCCAACAGATGAGGGTGGTGGACCTAAAAAATTTCATCCTTATGACAAAGCACAGAAGGATATCATCAACAGACTGGGCGAATATTGTTCTTATTGTGAAAGACGCCTGAGTAATGTTGCAATCGACCATTTATTACCGAAAGAATGGTATCCTCAATGTAAAGAAAACTGGGATAATTTTTTACCGGCTTGCCCCAATTGTAATGGGACCAAAGGCCGTTATATGGAAAAAATATGGAAATTTCAGAAGGGCAAAATCCCGCCCAATGAAAAGACTGTTTTGGCGGGTTACTATTGGCCGGATCGCCACAATACAGCCAGCATTTTTCAGTATAAAGAAGGAGGATTAATTCAAATCAATCCTTCTTTAAATCTGTCTCAACAACAAAAAGCACAAAACACTCTTGACTTAACCGGGCTACAACGGCATGATGAGGGAAATTCGGACAAGTTGCCTACAGAGAAAGACCGGCGATGGTTTCACCGTCGCGAAGCTTGGGATATTGCGGTAGAACAACTTAAAGAATTACAGAACAATAATATTACTAAAAAAGGAGTCATCCGACTGGCCAAGGCTCTGGGGTTCTCGTCCGTATGGATGACAGTGTTTCGGGAAGATCCGGAGATGTTAAAGCAGTTAATCGAGGCTTTTCCTGGAACTCGCAAAGACTGTTTCGACGATTTAGGTCATCCCATCCCTCTACAGGAAAATCCACCCAAACCCGTTGAAAATCCGTCGTTGCGTCAAGAATCTCGCTATAAAATAGCAGATGTTCTGCCCCGGAGTCAAGAACCCTCTCTATTAGACTGGTTAGAAGCATCGGGGCGCTTAATGTCCCGAGAAGAGCGAGAGTCTGATTATGCAATTGATGAAGAAGAAATTGCGGCTTTAATGTCTGTGGAAGATACGACATACCATGATGATGATGATGATGAGTTAGTCGAGGAAGATTAAGAGAAATAATAGCTAAGTGCATTCAATATTGCACAATTATCTGTTGCCACAACTTGATTAAAGATTGAATTAACCCCAGTTACAAATAACAAATAACCGGGTTTATAACCGAAATTTCTGGGTATTGGAGACCAGATTTTCTTAAACAACCCCGTTTCTAAGCTTGACTGGAGGGTGACCCAACCGAATCAGGTAATCCCCGATGCAGCAGCAATACTCCTGGATATCGTTCCCACTCTCAAGATACTCTGCTAACCTATAAGGTGTAGCCCTATTATGGCATCACAGGAGATAAGGATTTGAAAAATCAGTACGCGCAAAATATCCAAGCGATCGTGATTGGAATTGTCTTAGCATTAATTCTGCTGCTTGGATCAAGTTCTTTTGTGATTATCAACCCTGGTGAGGCAGGTGTTCTCAGTATTCTGGGTAAATCTCGCGATGGCGCTTTACTCGAAGGAATTCACCTCAAACCGCCCTTGATTTCAAAGGTGGATGTGTATGATGTGACAGTGCAAAAGTTTGAAGTGCCTGCTAAAAGTGCCACCCGCGATTTACAGGATTTGACGGGACGGTTTGCGATTAACTTCCGTCTTGATCCCACTGAAGTGGTGACGATTCGCCGAACTCAAGGGTCTTTGGAGAATATTGTGGCGAAAATTATTGCACCTCAAACTCAGGAATCATTTAAGATAGCAGGCGCTAAAAAAACCGCAGAAGAATCGATTACTCAACGGAGTGCTTTGAAGGAAGATTTTGATAATGCTCTCAGCGGGCGATTAGAAAAATATGGGGTCATTGTCATTGATACCAGTGTGATTGATTTGAATTTTTCAACGGACTTTGCTAAGGCGGTTGAAGAGAAGCAAATTGCTGAACAACGGGCGCAACGAGCGGTTTATATTGCGCGGGAAGCGGAACAAGAAGCCCAAGCCGATATTAATCGCGCTCAAGGTCGATCGGAAGCACAAAGATTGTTAGCAGAAACTTTAAAAGCCCAAGGGGGTGAGTTAGTGCTGCAGAAAGAAGCGATTCAAGCTTGGCGCGAAGGTGGCGCTCAAATGCCGAAGGTGTTGGTGTTAGGAAAAGATGCACCCCGGGTTCCTTTTCTGTTTAATGTTGGAAATGTTGAAGGGGACTCTTAATTTTCAATAAATAGCCTATTCCCCTCTTTCTGATAAGGGGGGAATTACAGGGGCTATTGAATATTTTGCAGAGACTCAAATAAGGTGATTAAGGCTTCTTGAGCGGTGGATTTTCCGACGCCATAACAAGCGCGTTTTCGCCATGCGATCGCCGGGAGATGACCCGGTACAGCGTCTAAGGAAAAGTCAAGTTCGTCATAGTAAATCCAGTTGTCCTGGACTCGCCAACGGACGCGATCGCAAAATTCGGTATAATCCCCTTGGACGGTTTCCCAAATTTGCTGCTGTACCCTCAATCCAAACTGACCATGACTATAGTAGTCCCAAATCCAATCGAGGGTCGCTAAATCGGTTTTTGGAAACCTTTGTAAGTCTTCTAAGCTTAACCACCCTTCCTCTTCTCGCACCGCTGCTTTGAGGGCGATCGCCCAAGTTTCTTCATCCGCTTTTTTCCATTTCCCTTTGGAGAGTAAATTCATTAACCGACTATAATCAATTCCCACCTCAGAACTAGGATAAAAAGGGTCAGCAGTCTCTTCCTGAGTTGGCAAAACTGCACTCCCCTGCATCCAGTTAGAAACTTGACCTAATACGGTCTCAATGTGCTGAAAATTCACTCCCTGTAAATAAGTCGAAATCCATTCTAACTGAGATTGCAGATAAGCTCGTTCTTCTCGGGCTTGTTCTAACTCAATCGTAACTTGATTAAACCGTTCAGTAAACTGATTTTCTAAGAGAGAGAATTTCTCCAAATGACTTGCGTTTTCTGCCGTATTCTGATGATTGAATTCCGATTGTATTTGATGGCGTATCCACATTTTTCTCGCCCAGTCTATCTGAATTTTTTGTTTGACTAAAAACGCTTTTCTGAGTTTGCTGGATGGACTGCCAGGAACTGGGGTCAAATCCCATCCACACTGGGAACAACGTTGATGTTCTCCCTCTAAATATTCCGTATCGCAAACGGGACAGTTATTGTTCATAATTTTATCAAAATTCGAGCAAAAAAATTTTTATGATAAAAACCCAAACGATAGAAGAACAAAACTCAGAAATTTTCCATCTCTGAGGAAGGTTGAATTTAAGAGTTACAGATATTTAAAGGAGTGCGAGCATCTTGCTCGCTATTGTCGATAGCGAGCAAGATGCTCGCACTCCCAAAATGTAAGCGAATAACTCACTGTGTAAACTGCTATAGTTCCGATTCAAATTAGCTGAGAATGCCAGATTGAGTCACGTTTAAAATGATTCCGACTAAGGAACCGATGAGCAGAATCATGTAGCTTAAGGAACTAATAGCAAAGCCGATTCCTCGTTTTTCAGCCGCTTGGTAATATCCCCAGGCGTAAATAATCCTTCCTAATACCCAAACTCCACCGATCGCCGCCGCCCAAACTGGACTGACAAAAACCGAAAAAATCCATAAAGCAGGCAAGAACGCAATCAGTTGTTCTAGGGTATTTTCATGAACCCGCACCGCTCTTTCAAAATCTGGATTTCCTGACATGGCTGGCGGCATAATTTTGTATTTAGCTCGGGCACGACCGACATTAATGGTCACCACAAAGTAAACAATTAAAGCAGCAACGGTGACTAAACTGGGCCAAGGCGATATCATAGGGTAACCTCTATTTTACGGAGAAATAGACTGATTTTATCTCGCTTTAAATTATGACATAATTGGGGACAGGGGGAAAGCATGACAGGCAACAATTTTGGATTCAATGACAACAGTCCCCTTCCATGTCAAGTTAAGGGCTAATCCGGCCCTCGATTTCCGCGAGTCTCTGTTCAACCGTCGTGATGCGTTCTTTGAGTTCGATCGCCAAGATAGCTAGGTTATCAAATTGTTGGGCGAGGGAGGGATCATTCGGTTGTCTGGGTGTGGGCACTGGCGGAGACTCTTCAGGGGGTTGGGGACGAGAAATCGGGGGAGAAGCGGCAGGTTGTCTTCCCAGTCTAGCGACGTCGGTTTGTAACCGATTGATTTGCGATCGCAGGCTGAAAATTTCTGATTCTAAGCGCGAAATCCGAGTCGCATCCGCAATTGAGCCTTGTGCGGATGTCCCCGTAAATACCAGTAATAAAGTCAAGCCAGAAATCAGAATAATTCGATAAATTTGCGTGAGCATGATATAATTAATTTCCTGAACGTTTATCCCTTTCTATTTTATCGTTTTGACTCGAAAACTGCTAAATTCGTATGGACTTGAATTTATCGTATAATTCAGGAAATTAACGGACGGAATCGGATTTAAAAAACTAAGCGGATGAATTGCCAGCAAACCCGATTAGCGGTGGTAGAGTCTTATTTGCGAGACGCTGTAGCACCGAATGCGACTCTTTTAGATCAGGACCCGGAGGCCCTGAAAACTGCCTTACAAGGATTGGGCAGTCGTCATTTATTGGGGTTGAAACTGCCCGAACCCTGGGGAACTGAGGATCCGCAAATGGCTTGGGAAATTCAGGAGGCGACTGCCCGATACTCTGGGGCGTTAGGGTTTTTACAAACCCAACATCAAAGTGCCGGAAGCGCAATTAGTCGCAGTCCGAATCAGGCATTGAAAGCGGAATATCTGCCCCATTTAGCTACAGGAAATCGCTTGTTAGGGATTGGTTTTTCTCATCTGCGACGCCCTGGCAATCCTTTAGTGAAAGCCTTACCCATTCCTGGGGGATTTTTGCTTTCGGGGACGGTGCCTTGGGTGACTGGATTTGGAATTTTTTCTGAGGTGGTTTTGGGGGCAGAATTGCCCGATCGCAGGGCAGTTTATGGAATCATTCCCTTGGTGAATTGCCAAGACAATGGGGGGAAAATTACCTGGAATGCGCCGATGTCTTTGGCGGCAATGCAATCGACTCAAACCGTGAGTGGCGTTCTGGAACAGTGGTTTTTGCCGGAGGAACGGGTGTTGTTTATACAGCCAGCGCTTGGGATTCATGAAAGCGATCGCAAAAATGTGTTGAATAATAGTGCTTTAATCTTAGGATGCGCCCGCGCCGGATTAGATATCATTGAGGCGATCGCCCAGAAAAAACCACTCCCCTTTATTTCTGCTGCTTATAATGCCTTGAATCGCGAACTGATTACCTGTCGGCAACAAATCCAGCAGTTAATGTTCCAACAATCGCGGGAACAACTGGATACTTGGTATTCCCAGGCGTTACCTTTGCGCGTGCAAGGGATTGATTTAGCCTATCGTTCGGCGCAAGGTGCGATTACGGTTTCGAGTGGCGCGTCCAATTTGGCGGATTCTCAGGCGGGACGGGTGTATCGAGAGGCGCTGGTTTTTGGGGTATCTGGGCAAACTTCAGCGGTGATGGAGGCAACTTTGGCCCAGTTGATGCGATCGCCGTGAATTAGGGAGCAAATTTGTTTAAAATTAAGATAAATTCACTCAGGTAAACTGGCTTAATCATGGAAAAATTTGTCACAGATATTCGGGTGCGGCATTATGAAATGGATGCTTTGGGTCATGTCAATAATGCCAGTTACCAACATTATTTAGAAGATGTAGGAATTCAACATTCAGAATATCTGGGTTTTTCCATCAACCGCTATCGAGAATTGGGCGGGTATTTTATCATGCGGCGAGTTACGATTGATTATTTACGTCCAGCGGTTGCCGGAGATATTTTAGCCATTACCACTTGGTTAGAAAAGTTGCGCGGGACTCGGGTCACTCGCCATTATGAAATTCGCAAGAAAGGCGAATCGGATTTAGTGGTAACTGCGGAAGTGCTGTGGGTTTGGGTGGATGCGGTAACGATGCGACCCAAAGCAATTCCCCAGGAATTTGTAATTGCTTATCAGCAATATCAACAAGTGGGAATTGAATCCAATGAGGAGAAACTATGAGTGATTTATCGGTCAATTATAGCCTGATTGAAACTGCGGCGAGTCACTTGGGCGGGGTAGCCCATAAAACCCCGGTGATGACTTCACGAACTGTGGATGAAATGACCGGAAATCAAGTGTTTTTTAAGTGTGAAAACTTTCAACGCACGGGGTCTTTTAAATTTCGGGGCGCATACAATGCGTTGGTGCAGTTATCTCCGGCGCAAAAGCAGCAAGGGGTACTGGCTTATTCTTCGGGAAATCATGCCCAGGCGATCGCATTAGCATCGCAATTATTGGGGATTTCGGCCACAATTATTATGCCAGAAGATGCGCCGGAAGTCAAGCAACAGGCGACGCGGGGATATGGGGTGGAGGTGATTTTATATAACAAACATGAGATTTCCCGAGAGGAGTTGGCGGCAACTCTGTCTCGCGATCGCGCCTTGACGGTGATTCCCCCCTACGACTGCGCGGAAGTGATTGCGGGACAGGGAACGACGGCGAAAGAGTTGATAGAAGAAGTGGGAGAATTAGACGCAATTTTGGTCTGTTGTGGCGGGGGGGGATTGCTTTCCGGTTGTGCGATCGCTGCTAAAACTCTCTCTCCTGGATGTCGGGTGATTGGGGTTGAACCTGCCAATGCCGATGATGCGGCGCGATCGTTTCATAGTAAACAATTGCATCGCGTTCATAACCCGGATACGATTGCTGATGGTGCTCGTACTCCTTCTCTGGGGGAGTTAACGTTTCCTTTGGTTTTACATTATGTGGATGACTTGGTAACTGTCTCAGAATCGGCTATTTTGCGGACGATGTTTTTCTTGTGGGAACGGATGAAAATTGTAGTAGAACCTACGGGTGCATTAGCAGCAGCCGCGTTATTAGAAGGCATTGTTTCTCTGGGCGATAATCGACGGGTTGGGCTGATTATTTCTGGGGGGAATGTGGATGTTAGGGGGATTTCACGATTATGAATTGGAGGATGCCTTTTTCTGATCAATTCCGCTCGTTTGTGCTAATCTAGGAAAAGGCTAGTTTCTATTATTCTTGACGACTTATGCCTCAAATAAATTCTTCCCCTAATTTTGAACAGTCTCTCCTTGAAAAAATCCGCCGACTCTCTCCTGAAGGCATGATAGAGGTGGAAGATTTTGTTGATTTTTTGTTGGAACGCCGGGATGCCTCTCGCCTAACTCTTGCAGCAACGACCTTATCGGAAAATGCTTTTGCTACAGTTTGGGATAATTCGGAAGATGAGGTTTATGATGACCTATAATTTTGGAGAGGTTGTTCTTGTTCCATTTCCTTTTACGGATTTATTCAACAAGAAAAAGCGTCCGGCAGTCATCATTAGTTCAAATTCTTACAACGCCCAATATCCTGACATTATTATCATGGCTATCACCAGCCAATTGAAGACTTCAACCCAATTAGGTGAAGTGATGATTACATCATGGCAAAACGCCGGTTTGCTCAAACCTTCTATGATTAAGCCAGTCGTAGCCACGGTTGAAAAGGGACTAATTTTAAGAAAGCTTGGCCAACTTCAATCGGCTGATTCTCACGAACTCCAGGAGGCATTAAAAGTTATTTTTAGTTGATAACTGGAGTCTATTATATAGTCTTCTTCTCCAACTTTAATGGGTGGTGCGGAATCCGGAAACGACTTCAGTCGTTTCCGGGTTGGTCCTGGATTGAAATTACAACACCTCCACTTCCAAGCGAGACCCTTGGGGAGATTTGAAGACTTTGACTTGGGTGGGGAGGCGTTCTCCTAACGATTTGACATGAGTAATCACGCCGATGGTGCGGTTTTGTTGGCGGAGGGATTCGAGGATTTGGGTGACACTTTCTAGGGTTTCTGAATCTAAGGTTCCGAATCCTTCATCGAGGAACAAACTGCCTAATTCTGCCCCCATTGAGAGTTTTTCTGAGAGGGCGATCGCCATTGAAAGAGATGTGGCAAAGGTTTCTCCCCCGGAGAGGGTTCGGACTCGTCGCAGTTCGCCGCCATTCCAATTATCTTCCACCCAATATTCTCCTTCTTGCATTTGCAAGGCATAGCGGGATTCGGTGAGTTCTTTTAACAGTAAGGTTGCCCGGGCGACTAATTCTGATTCTAAATGTTCTAAAATATAGGATTGAAATTCGTTGGTTTTGAGGTTTTGGGCTAAAATATGGTAGACATCGTAGTTTTTGCTGACGGTTTGTTGTTCCGTTAGGAGTTTTTCGGACTGCGCTTGTTTCTGTTCCGCCGATTGTATCCAGGTGGATAATTCCACTCGTTTATCTTGGGCGGTTTTTAACTGTTTTTCGGCGGTTTGTTTGACTTGTTGTCGCTGTTGCAACTGGCGGGCATCGGTGGTGCGATCGCCTATCTCGGTTTGTAAGTCAGCGATGCGAGTGGATAGTTCAATGGTGGTTTCGCGATGATGGGTGATTTTCTGTTGCCATTTCGCCTGTTCCTCTGGGGAGGCAAGGGCGGTGAGAAAGGTGGGTTCGGTTAAATTAGCTGCTTGTAATTGCTGCTGCCACCGAGTCTGATATTGCTGATGTTTGGCTTGGGCAGATTCAGCAGCTACCTGTGTTTGGTGGGCGGTTTCTCGGGCTTGAATAACACGATTTTCGGCGGTTTGATGGGCGGTTTCAGCGGCGGAAATGCGGTTGCTGAGGGTTTGTTTTTGTTCGGCTAAGGTTTGGGCGAGAACTTGATAGGATAATCCCTCCGTCATGGCTGCCAGTTTTTCTCGCACGTCTTGGAGGTTTTGCTGTCGTCGGGTGAGTTCCTCGGTGGCAGATTGGGCGTCGGTGAGGGCGGTTTGATAGGTGCGATCGCAAAAATCTCGGGCTTGTTGGGCGGTTTCCAGGCGGGTGAGGGCTTGTTGATAGGCTGCTGCTGCTTCTCGGTAAGCCCGATCGCGCCTTTCTAGGGCTTGTCGTTCCTGCTGGAGGGCGATTGCATCCAGTTCCTCACTCTCACTCTGTTGTAAGACTGCGGCAATCTGTTGGGTTAACCCCTGTTGCTGCTGAGTGAGGGTGGCGAATTGTTCCTGGATTTCTCGCTGTTTCTGGGTGAGATTTTCTAGGGCAGATTCGGCTTTGGTGGCATTCAGTTGGGCAGTTTGCAAGGCTTGTGTTGCTGTTGCTGCTTGGGTTTGTAAGGCAGTCAGATCCACCCAGGCGATCGCCGGTAAGGGGGGTAATTCGGCTTCCGAGTCGGGATGGATGCCGCCACAGACGGGGCAGGTTTCTCCCGCCTCCAGGGATAGGCGTAAGGCGGCAGCATGGTTGGATTTCGTGGATTCGGCGTTGGCAGTTTCTCCGGCAGCAATCTCCTGGGTGATTTGCCCGATCGCCTGTTGTGCCTGTTGTAAGTGCGTCAGGGCGGCTTGATAGGTGTGATCGCCTGTTGCCCGGTCCCGACTCACTTGATCCAGGGCTTTGGCTTGCTGTTTCCGTTGCTTTTCCCCCAGGGTCCATTCCACCAATAACGGGGCAATGGTTGTGAGACGTTCTAAACGGTCCCCTGCGGGCTGGTGTTGTTGCAGTGCATCGGTTGTGAGGGAAACCTGCACCGTTGCTGCTTTGACTTGCGCTTCCCCTTGGCTGAGTTCCTGCTGTGCCGCTTGTTGCTGTTGCTGTTTTTGCTGGGATTGGGTAGTGGCGATCGCCACCTCACGTTCCAACTGTTGCCGCTGTTCCTCGTAGGCTTTCGCTTGGGCTAAGGCTTCCTCCCGGGCGGCAATTTGCGGGGCGAGGGCGGCTGCTTCTGCCCTCACTTCTGCTAGTTTTTGTTGTTCTGCCTGGAATTGGGTTTCCGCTTGGGTTAAGTTAGTGGCGGCTTTTTGAGCCTGATTGGTGGCTGATTTATCTTGAGTGCGAGCCTCCTGAACCAATGCCCAATCCCCTTGGAGGCGATCGGCCACTTGGGACCGGGCCAAGCGTTCACTCAGGGCGGTGATTTCCGGTTGTTTCTGGTTCAGTTCGGCAAATTGGCGCTGAAACTTCGTGAGACGTTCCAACTGCTCAAATAACCGTTCTTCCGCCTCTAACAAGGTTTGGGCGGTTAACACCCCTTGATTCAGGACCGGAATTTCAGTTTCTAAGCTGGCTAATTGCGATCGCTGTCCTTGAATGGCGATCGCATCCGGCACGTCCAAATCCGCAATTTGTCGCTCAATGGTTGCCAATTCCTGCTTTAATAATCGGGCTAAATCATTCGTTTCCTTCCGCATCCGCTCAAAAATTTCAAACCCCGCCAATTGCCGCAAAATTTCCCGACGCTTCCCGGTATTTCCTTTTAAAAACTCATCAAATTGTCCTTGGGGTAACAAAATAACCCGGGTAAAGGTATCG
Organism: Laspinema palackyanum D2c; assembly: GCF_025370875.1. Lineage (NCBI taxonomy): Bacteria > Bacillati > Cyanobacteriota > Cyanophyceae > Oscillatoriales > Laspinemataceae > Laspinema > Laspinema palackyanum. Next base: position 5,486 of record NZ_JAMXFD010000006.1, on the reverse strand, counting down.
AAATCCATGCCTAGAATTTCGGTAATGGCCTTTTTGCTTTCCCGTTCCTTCGTTTCCAGGGTTTCCCAACTGCCATCTGCCTGTACTCTTTCTAATAAGACTTGCGTCACGGGGGTACTGGGACGATATCGCCAAGTTCGGGTAATTCGGTATTCTCCTAAACTCACGGAAAAGCGCAATTGCACCTTTAAAGTGGTTGCCCCTTGGCTGACTAATTCCCCTGCTTGAGAGGTCCGGGAAGTTGTCCCATAAAGGGCATAAGTCATGGCATCCAGCAAGGAAGATTTTCCCGCCCCAGTTGCCCCAGTAATGGCAAACAAATCCAGTTCCGAGAAGTCTAAAGTTTGTTCCCGGCGAAAACTGGTAAATCCTTCTAAAGACAGTTCAAGAGGTCGCATAAAAATGGGGTGATTTTATCGTAAATTTGGACAATTGGGAGGGGGTTTAACGAGCGCGAATCGGGCCAAACTTAATTAAAATTGAGGAAGCACCTTGTCTCGCTCCCTTGTTGTAGGATGAGGGAGCGAGACGCTCCCACTCCTTTTAAACCGGGTTTTTCTCCTTCAATTTATGATATAAATTCTGGAATTCCTGAACCACCACCGGATCCGGCGTGGTTTCCAACCGTTCCCGATAATAGTGACCAAATTCCTCTACCGGGTCAAATGAATTACTGTCCCGAATCCGCTGCCCAGAATTAACCGTTGCCTCGGGATAAAGCGGTTGAATTTGTAATGCTTGGGGACAAATTTGCCGGACGCGATCGGCGAGTCCTAACTGAGGACTGTCTAATCTAACCATCACCTTGAGAAATCCCGGATGATACTGATAGGATTCCAAGGTATCATTCAAGGTATCCCCCTGACACCAAAGCACCTTTAAAGGCTTCTGACAGACAACGGGAATAAATTCTACTTCTGCTGGACTTCCCGGTTCCACGGTAATTAAACAAAATCCCTTCTCTTGTTCCGCTTCACCGAAATCAATTTGAATCAAAGAACCGGAATAATAGGTTGGACAACTGGCTTTGATTTGTTGATGAATATGAATATGTCCCAGGGCAATATATTGGGCTTCAGGGGGTAAAATTTGCTCACCCAAGGCATAAGTATCCTGGGTGTAATAGGCAACTTCTGAGTGAGCCAACCGCGCCCCATCCATTGCTAAATGCCCCATCAGCACATTCACCCGATCGCCTCGAAATCCCTGGGTCAAATCCGCAAATAAATCGGCCACAATTTCCCGATAACTTTGCCGTTGGACCACTTCATCTTGAGTCCAAAGGGCGTGAGCATTTAACATCGTCCGTTCTGACGCAAATGGCATCGCCCCGACACACAATGGACCGCTTTTGGTCTCTAAGGTAATCACTCCACCGTCATCCCCTCGGCGCGGTTTTCCTAATGCCCGAATTCCTGCTAAAGAGAGTAACGTCGCCAGTCCATCAATGCGAGTTGCTGAGTCATGATTTCCGGCGATCGCCACTGCGGGAATTCCGGCAGATTGTAATCCACAAAAAAACTCGTATGCCACCCGTTCCGCATAAGCGGGGGGATTCGGCGCATCAAAAATATCCCCGGCAATCAGGACCGCATCCACCTCCCATTCAATGGCATAAGCGAGGATTTGCTGTAACACTCCAGCAATTTCTCTTGTTCGGTCTATCCCTTTTAAACGTCGTCCCAAATGCCAATCTGCCGTGTGGATTAGTCGCATGGAAAGGAGTCCCAAATCAGTGCAATCACAGTTCCTATCATACCATTTCTGGAAACTTCATCGTATCGTTCGTAGTGACTCCTTCACCCCCGTCATCTTAAGGCAACCCCTGAAGGGGTTACTACAAACGTTTCTACTGACTCATGAATGAATCATCTTGATGGAACACCCTTTCTGCTAAGATGACTTCTATGGCCTGATGTAGATTTTAAGGGTTGTTATAGCAAACCACTATTGTACTACATTGGCTCTCCCTTGTTTTGGCAAAGGTATTAAACTATAGGAGAGAATGAATGGTGATGACTCATCCGACGGCGATCGCCGCGATTCCTGAACCGGGACAATTGGTAGAAGTTCGGGGAAGGCGCTTTGCGGTGACTGATGTACACACCTCTACCTTGCCGGTGGATGTTTTACGATCGCCTACCCGGAAGTTACATCATCTCGTGAGTCTCTCCTCTCTGGAAGATGAGGGTTTGGGGGAAGAGTTACAGGTAATCTGGGAGTTGGAACCGGGGGCGATTGTCTATGAAAAGATGGAACTGCCCTATCCCAGTGGGTTTGATACGCCCGAACGGTTAACGGCGTTTTTAGATGCGGTGCGGTGGGGGGCCTCTTCTAAGGCGGAGTTGCGATCGGTTCAGTCTCCGTTTAGAAGTGGGATTGATGTTGAAGATTATCAACTTGATCCGGTGATTCGGGCGATTCAAATGCCTCGGGTGAATTTGTTGATTGCCGATGATGTGGGATTGGGGAAAACTATTGAGGCGGGTTTGGTGGCGCAGGAGTTGATTTTGCGGCAGCGATCGCGGCGGATTTTGATTGTCTGTCCCTCTTCGTTGCAGGTGCAGTGGCAGGAACAAATGCGGGATAAATTTGGCCTGGATTTCCGCATTGTCAACAGCGATTTGATGCGAATATTGCGCCGTCAGCGAGGATTGCATATTAATCCCTGGCAGCATTTTCCCCGCTTGATTACTTCCATTGATTTTCTGAAACGCGATCGCCCCCGCCGGTTGATGCAGGAGGCATTACCCGCCTCTGGGGAATCGGTTTATCCCCGTCGGTTTGATTTACTGATTGTGGATGAAGCGCACAATATTGCCCCGTCCGGTGGGGGTCTCTATGCGGTGGATTCCCAACGTACTGCGGCGATTCGCTTATTAGTGCCTCATTTTGAGCATAAGTTGTTTCTCACTGCCACGCCTCACAATGGCTATTTAGAAAGTTTTACGGCGTTATTAGAGTTACTCGATTCCCAACGATTTGCCCGAGGAATTACTCCGGACCGAAATCAGTTGCAAGTGGTGATGGTCCGCCGGTTAAAACGAGAACTGCCCCCTCGGTGGGATGGCACACCTCGGTTTGCAGAACGCAAATTAGCTGCAATTCCGGTGGACTATTCTCCTGAAGAAAAACGCGCCAATGAGTTATTAAATGATTATACTATGAGGCGGCGCAAACAGGCAACCGATAAAATGGAATTATCGGCCACAGAGTTTGTTTTAAAATTGTTGAAAAAGCGGTTATTTTCTTGTCCCGCTGCGTTTTTAAGTACCTTGCAACAGCATCAAATTTCCTTGCAAAATGCCCAACGGAAAAGTAGTCGGACCGTGGGGATAACTAGCGCCGGAATTTTACGACGGCAGTTAGAGGAAATGGAGGAAGATTTTGCCGATGATGCCTTATATGAGGAATCGACGGAAGATGCAATTGTGACAACAACGCGGTTATTTAGAGCACTGACTTCTCGGGAACGGGAAATTCTCGATGAACTACAAACCTGGGCAGAAACTGCCTCCCGTCGCCCGGATTCTAAAGCGCAGGAATTGTTGAATTGGATTGGCACTCAGATTCGACCCAATGGCAAATGGTCTACCCAACGGGTGATTATTTTTACCGAGTATCGGGCGACGCAGAAATGGTTGCACGACTTGTTAGCGGGGGAGGGATTGGCGGAGGGCGATCGCCTGATGACCCTGTATGGGGGGATGAATTCCGAAGACCGAGAACGGATTAAAGCGGCATTTCAGGCGGGCCCAGATGTCTCCGATGTGCGGATTTTATTGGCAACGGATGCGGCATCGGAAGGGTTGGATTTACAAAACCATTGTTCTAATTTAATTCATTATGAAATCCCCTGGAATCCCAACCGGATGGAACAGCGGAATGGACGAATTGACCGCCACGGACAGAAAGCGCCCCAAGTGATGATTTATCATTTTGTCGGCAAAAGTTATCAAGAACAAGCAACCACAGGCATTCGTCCGGGGGATTTGGAAGGGGATTTAGAATTTTTGATGCGGGCGGCCTTAAAAATTAACAATATTCGGGAAGATTTAGGGAAAGTCGGGCCGGTGATTGCCCAACAGGTCGAGGAAGCAATGTTAGGTCAACGGGTGAGTTTAGATACGGCAATTGCTGAAAAGAACTCCGAACCTGCGCGCCAAATGTTGAAATTTGAGCGGAAAGTACGGGAGCAAATTGAGAAATTAAAAGAGCAATTTGAGGAAACTCGCACGAATTTAAGACTGACCCCGGAGAATATTGAGACAGTGGTCAAGATTGGGTTAGAAATTGCCCAACAACCGGCATTAATTCCAGTTCTGAGGGATGAGAAAACGACTGAAAGGGGGCGGGGGAATGGGGAGAAGAAATCCGCGTTATATCAGTTGCCTGCTATGAGTGGAAGTTGGGCCAGTTGTGCTACAGGATTGGCCCATCCCCATACCGGAGAAATTCGGCCCATTGCCTTCGATCCAGATGTGACCCGGGGACGGGATGATGTGGTGTTGGTGCATCTGAATCATCGCCTGGTTCAGATGTGTTTACGACTGTTGAGGGCGGAAGTTTGGTCCCGAGACAGCAATCAAAATTTACATCGGGTGGCGGTTAAAATGCTGCCTTCTAATTCCAGTGAATTTCCTGTGGTAGTTGCCTATGGTCGGTTAGTGATTTTAGGGGGAGATTCTCAACGGTTGCATGAAGAAGTAATCGTGGCGGGGGGAGTGATTAAACAAGGCAAGTTTGAAAAATTGGGGGTCTTGAAACTTCAGGACTTGATAGAAGCGGCGACAGCGGAATGGGTTCCGGAGACGATGACTCAAAAGTTAGTGGAACTCTGGCCGAATTATGCCGACCCCTTGTTAAAACATTTGGAGAAACGAATGAGCGATCGCACCGCATCCTTAGAAAAAGCATTGCAGGAACGGTGTGATCAGGAAGCTGCGGATATCACGAATATTCTCACAGAGTTGAAAACCAGTATTGAACAAGAGTTAGCGGAACCGGAGTTTATGCAATTAGAACTGAAGCTGGATTTAAGCGACAGTGAACGCCATCAATTTGACCGGGATATTCAGAGTTTGCAAGGGCGATTAACAGAAATTCCCCAGGAAATTGAACGGGAAACCTCGGCAATTCGGCAACGGTTTGCAGAACCCAGTCCCCGGTTATTTCCCTTAGCGATTACCTATTTGGTTCCGAAGAAGTTGATTTAGATGGCATCATCCGGCGGGGGTTGTCGGTTGGTTGCATCATCCGGCGGGGGTTGTCGGTTGGTTGCGTCATCCGCCGGGGGTTGTCGGTTGGTTGCGTCATCCGGCGGGGGTTGTCGGTTGGTTGCGTCATCCGCCGGGGGTTGTCGGTTGGTTGCGTCATCCGCCGGGGGTTTAAACCCCCGCCTCATAGCTAAAGTCGGTTGGAAACCGACTAAAACCATTGCAGTGGAGGGATTTACAAAATCTTCAGTCGGATTTATCCGACTTTAG
>NZ_JAMXFD010000004.1:310454-360671 GCF_025370875.1 Laspinema palackyanum D2c | reverse complement strand
CGACCGTACCTACCGTATTGAGTTCAAAATACATACTTACAAGTATCCGCCTGACTAAGTTTTGTCAGTCAACCAGGCGAGCAAGATGCTCGCACTCCACAAGAATGTACGCGAATAACTTTGGGAACCGTTATATAGCGACCCTAAATGAATTTGACAATTGCTCCAAGACTGAAAGTCTTGTAGTGCGAGCATCTTGCTCGCTATCTGTATGCCAGAATGATTTAGACGCGCTATATCAGCGATCGCCTCTAAAAGCGATCGCCCAATTGTTCTGCTGTACTAAATTGACGGACGGCGTGATAACCACCAAGCGGCGATTCCACCGCCAATCAATCCGAATAAATGACCTTCCCAGGAAACACCCGCTTGTATGGGTAATACGCCGATGATAATGCCCCCATACAATACACCGACGATGATGGATAGCAGAATTGAGGGTAAATTTCGTTCAAAAAACCCGCGCGAGAGGAGATAACCTAAATAGCCGAATACCACTCCACTGGCTCCGATATGCCATCCTGGAGAACCAAATACCCAAACCCCTAATCCACTGACTAACATGGTTATAGCAGTGACGACCCAAAAATCGCGAATTTCCCGAACCATGACGAACCAGCCGAGGGTTACAAATGGGACGGTATTGGCGATTAAATGGGGGAATCCTCCATGTAAAAACGGCATAAATAGAATGCCGCGTAGGGTGTCTGGGTGACGAGGCAAAACGCCATAAATGAGTAAGGTGTTTCGGAACAGGAAGAGGTTGAGAATTTGGACAATCCACATGATGGCGACAAAGCCACCCAAAATCAGAATTTGGGTTTTTAGGGTTTCGGCGATCGCTTTGACATTGTTTCTGCTCATTCTTCTACCTCTTAATAGACAATTGGCCTAGGTTTTGATTAGAAATTGTCGATGGGGACGGGTTCTAGTTTCTCTGCGGGTTCAAAGCCAAAAATTCTCGAATAAAAGTAAAATTCTCCATCTAAAGCCCGTTGAATATTTTCCGATCGCCGGAAACCATGCTGTTCACCTTCAAAGGGAAGATAGGCAACGGGAATACCTTTTTGTTTTAAGGCATTAACCATTGCTTCGGCTTGGTTTGGAGGAACAATTTGGTCTTCTAATCCTTGGAAAAAGATGACGGGGCAGGAAATGCGATCGCAAGCATGGATGGGAGAACGCTCGATGTAAATTTGCTTGGCTTCCGGATAGGGACCGATTAATTTATCGAGATAGCGGGACTCAAATTTATGAGTTTCTTTCGCCAAGGCTTCTAAGTCACTGACTCCATAATAGCTGGCACCGGCTTTGAAGACATCCCGGTAGGTGAGGGCGCAGAGGGTTGTATAACCGCCTGCACTGCCTCCGGCGATCGCCAGTCGGTTGCTATCTACCCATCCTTGTTCCCCGAGATATTTCGCGCCATTGGCACAGTCATCGACATCGACAATTCCCCAGCGATTCTCTAGGCGTTGCCGATACTCCCGTCCATATCCGCTACTGCCGCCATAGTTGACATCCAAGACGGCAAATCCCCGGGAGGTCCAATATTGAATGCTTAAACTGAGACTGCTGCTGGCGGAGGAAGTGGGTCCGCCATGACTTTTGACTAACAGGGGCGGTAATTCACCTTCGGGGGCCATGTAATCCTGATTATTGGGCGGATAAAAGATGCCGTATGCGGTTAATCCGTTTTCGGTGGGAAATTCTACGGGTTGGGGTTGGGAGAGGTAGGCGCGATCGACGGTTAAGGTGGTGGATTTGCGGATGATTTGCAGTTCGCTGCTGTCGAGATGGTATTGCGCGATCGCCGTGGGTTCGGTGGGGGAACCGCCGATGAATGCCACGCGATCGCCGTTGACTTGCAGGGAACTAAAGGAGGTGTAGGGCGTTTCGATTTCCTGGAGAATGCCGGTTGTTAGGTTAATACTGCCTAAATGCCAGATTCCGGATTGGGTGTAGGTGCAGATTAGGTGACTGCTGCTGGCAAATCCATAAGTAGACATCCCAAACACCCACTGGGGGAGTCCAAATTCTGCCGCCATTTCGCAGACGGGTTCAATTTTGCCGGTGGTGGGGTGCGATCGGTAGAGATTCCACCATCCTGAGCGATCCGAGACAAAATACAGAGTACCATCCGGCGACCATTGGGGTTGAAAAATTGACTCATCCACGCCTCCGGCGACTTGTTGGGTTTCGCCGAGAGAAGCATCAGGGTTGATTTGGGCGATCCACAGTTCGGTGCCATCCCAAGGCATATTGGGATGATTCCAACTTAACCAACAGAGATATTTGCCATCGGGACTGAGGCGGGGAGTGGCATAAAAGTCTTCTCCGGCGACTAAGACGCGGATATCTGCACCCTCTGCTAAGTTAATGCTGACTAAACTGGTGACGGGTTCTCCCGCGCTGGTATGGTCTTCTCGCACCGAAATTAAGCGTCCCCGGGGCGTATCGACGGTAAAATCGGCATAGCGCATATTCGCTTCGGGCGTGAGGGGTTGCGGTTCTTCTCCCTGGGATTGACGGTAGAGGCGCGAGTCGCTGAAGTTGGAGAAATAAACGGTGCCATTGCTGACGGTAAAAGCACCGCCGCCATATTCACAAACGCGGGTGCGAACGTTGAAGGGTGCCGGGACGATATCCTGGATTTCTCCTTGAGGCGATCGCGACACGAGAACATTTCTGCCTGCTTCTTGGGGTCGCATTTCCAACCAATACAGGGTTTGATTGTCCCAAAAAATTTGCCCGAGTCCAATACTGCCAGCGACGATCGCCGAAGAGGTAATCGGGGATTTCCAGGAACCATAAGGGGCAATTTGGGGGGTAGACATATTCTATCTCTTTCCGTCGAGGACATCAATCAAGTCACTATAGATACCATATCAAAAAGACTGTCATTCCCGAGTGAGGGAAATTCAGGCCGGGTTGGGATGAGACCCTTGGGGTCCTGAATGAAGTTTACCGGCGGAATTACTCTTCTTTTTTTGATTTAGGCAAACGTTTGATATAGTCACGAATGACTTCAGACATGGATACCCCACGTCGCTCTGCTTCTAATTGCAGACGCTCTTTTTCTTGGGTACTGATCCGAATTTGTAATAACTCATCTCGGGCCATTTTTAGGGCTGTGGTTTTAACGATAGGTACAAGCTAATTTAGTATATTGTAATTCCCGGTAACCCGGCAAGGGGAAACTAATTATTGTTTGCTTAAAGTTTAGAGGGGGCAGAGGAAATTAGAGTCAATTGGAAGTTACATCGGGTCGAGACGTAACTTCCAATTGACTTAGCGTCGTCCCGAGGGGAGATTTTCGCGATCGCCTTGTTCTACTTTTCTCAAGGTTTGGGTAGTCTTACCATTCCCATTGGAAAACGACTCCTGTTCTATAGTTTCTGTCAAAACCGTGTTTTCTGTTTCATCATGTCCTTTGTGCATTAACCGATATTGCGCTTTCATGGCAATAGTATAAAACACCGGAATGACATACAAACTTAATACCGTAGAAACAAACATTCCGCCAACAACGGACATCCCGATCGCCACCCGGGCCGCTGCCCCCGCCCCCGTGGCAAATGCTAGGGGTAACAATCCGAAAATGGTAGAAAAAGCGGTCATCAAAATGGGACGAAATCTCACCCTTGCCGAATCGATCGCCGCCTTGGTAATCGAGAGTCCTTCTTCCCGACGCTGATTGGCAAATTCCACAATCAAAATTGAGTTTTTCGTTGCCAAGCCAATCAGCATGATTAACCCAATTTGACTGTAAATGTTTAAATCTAGCCCCGCCATTAACAACGCGGAAAATGCCCCCAAAAGGGACAAAGGAACAGCCAAAAGAATGATGATTGGGTCAATGTAGCTTTCAAACTGAGCCGCTAACACCAAGAAAATAAAGACCAGGGATAACCCGAAGATAAATAGGGTCGATTGTCCAGATTCTCGATATTCCAAAGACTGACCCGAGAGAGTCACTCGCATATCAGCAGGAATAACGGAAGGAGCTAAATTTTCTAAGGCATTCAAGGCATCTCCCAAGGTAAATCCTTGGGCGGGAGAACCCGAAATTGTCGCCGCACGATAGCGATTATAGTGGTTAATTTGCGGGGGTGTCGTTGAAGGACTAACCGTCACTACACTACTGAGCGGAACAGACTGCCCAGACTGTGTGCGAATATAGGTTTGTTCGATATCTTGGGGAGAAGAACGGAATTCTTTTTCCGATTGGACCATGACATCATACCGGCGGTTTCCTCGGTTAAAATTGGTAATCTGCTGTCCCCCAAACATAATTTGTAAGGTTCGGGAAATATCCTGGACCGAAATACCTAAATTCGCTGCTTGTGCGCGATCAATGGTAATTAATAGTTCCGGTTTAGTCAGGGTTAAATCGGTGTCAACGTTCATTAATTCCGGCAATTCATTGGCTTTATTTGCCAATTCTTCTGAAACCCGAGCCAGTTCCTCTAAATCACTGCCTTGCAACACGAATTCTACAGGTTGACTAAACCCAGCGCCCGGTAAAGAAGGGGGATTAATGGGTAAAACGACCGCATCTGTAATCTGGGAAAACTGCCCGAATAAGCGACCAATAATGTCTTGTTGAGACTGACCCTCTTCGGTTCGTTCCGCCCAAGGTTGGAGGCGAACAAAGGCAAATCCCTGATTCACTTGACCGGGAGTCCCCCGACCAAATGCACCAATGGTTAAATAACTTCTAACTTCCGGGATTTTACTATACGCCTCTTCCACCTGCTGCATCACATTATCGGTGTAATTAATCGTCACCCCTTGCGGACCTCGAACAATCGTAAAAATTGCCCCTCGGTCATCGGTGGGAATGAATTCTTTAGGGACTTGATTAAATAAGAAAACGGTTAAAGCTAAGGACCCGATAAAGGCAATTACAACAATCGCTTTAAAGGGCATGATTTTTCGCAAAGACCACCGATATAACCGTTCCATGCGATCAAAAAAGAATTCGATAATCGCAAATATTCCGCCTTTCATTTCTGCATCTCGCTTTAAAATGCGGGCAGATAATGCCGGTGCTAAGGTCAAGGCAACAAAAGAAGAAATTACCACCGACCCAGCGAGAGTGAGGGCAAATTCGGTAAATAACCGCCCGGTATTTCCCCCAGAAAAACCGACGGGCATAAACACAGCAATTAACACCACGGTGGTGGCAATCACGGCAAATACAACCTCACCCACCCCCAGTATTGCGGCTTGGTAGGGTTTCATGTTTTTCTCTTGAATATACCGGACAATATTTTCGAGGACAACAATCGTATCATCCACGACTAACCCAGTCGCTAAGGTCAAAGAAAATAAAGTCAGGGTATTAATAGAATACCCGAGAATAAACATGATGGCAAATGCACCGATCAAGGAAATGGGAATGGTGACGGCAGGAATTAACGTCGATCGCCAGTCCCGTAGGAAAACAAAGATAATCAGAATAACCAACAATGTTCCCAGAAAAAGGGAAATCCACACTTCATCAATGGCGAGTTCTACAAATTCCGAAGTATCAAAAGCTACCTGATAATTTAACCCTTCGGGGAAATTTTTGGAGAGTTCCTCCATTTTTGCTTTGGCAGCGCGAGCCACTTCAATGGTATTGGCACTAGAGAGCTTTACTACCCCTAGAGAAACTGCCGGAATGCCCTTAAACCGAACGAACGAGCGATCGCTTTCTGCACCAATTTCCGCCCGTCCCACATCTTTAAATCGAATTTGCGTCCCATCAGGATTGCGCTGAATAATTAAGTCTTCATATTCCAACGGCGTTTGCAATCTCCCCAGAACCCGTACCGAATATTCCGATTGTTCTCCCTCGACTAAACCCCCGGGAATTTCTAAGTTTTCTTGACGTAAGGCACGTTCAATATCCAAAACCGTCAAATTCCGCGCTGCCAACTTCACCGGGTCGATCCATAATCGCATCGCATAGCGCCGTTGACCCCCGATAAAGATGTTACTGACACCAGGAACAGTTTCCATATTGTCTGTAATAAACTGTTCGGCATAGTCACTTAATTCGAGGGAGGTGTAATTTTCCCCAAATAAGGCAAACCACACGATGGGAGAAACGTCCCCTTCTTGTTTAGTGACTTGGGGAGTATCGACATCCTCGGGAAGTTGACGCACGGCCCGATCGACTCGCGATCGCACGTCTTGGGCGGCCAAATCAATATCGCGATCGAGGTTAAACTGGAGGGTAATCGAACTCACCCCTTCTCGACTTTGGGATGTGAGGGTTTTAATCCCTTCAATCCCATTCAGTTGACCTTCTAAAATTTCGGTGACTTCGGTTTCTACCACGAGGGGACTGGCACCGGGATACACCGTGGATACCGTCACAACAGGCGGATCAATGCTGGGAAATTCCTGCACCGGCAATCTTGTATAACCGACTAACCCAATTATGATAATTAACAGGGAACAGACGGAGGCGAAAACCGGGCGTTTGACAAAAAAAGTAGTAAACATTAGCGTTAGGGATTCGCGACAATTAGGGCTAGTTCCTGAACTATTTAAAGTGAGAGAAAGGTTCAAAATTTTTCACTCTCACTTTTATCAACTCACCGATGCTTAGGGCGAGGGTGCTGCCTTCGGGGAAGACTCGGGATTCGCGGAGGGTGGTTCATCGACAAGGGGACGAATCTGATCCCCATCCGAGAGGCGTTGTAAACCGGAAATGACGATGCGATCGCCGTTTGCCAGTCCTTCAATCACTTCCGCCCGATCGCCTTGGACCAATCCCAGGGTTACCGCCACTCGTTCCGCCGTCACCGGGTCCTCCCCTCGCGCCACAAAGATAAAGCGCTCCTCCCCTTGGAAGGTAATTGCCGTCGTGGGTACCACAATCCGATTGTTCCGTTCGTCCCAAACCAACTTAGCCCGCACAAACTGGCGATCGCGCAGTTGTCCTTGATTGGCAAAACTGGCCTTAGCTAAAATCGTTTGGGAATCGGAATTCACCGTGGGAGAAACAAAACTCACCTTCCCCACAGACAAGGGTTGTCCATTGGCATCGGTAATTTCCACCGGCATCCCTAACTTCAGATCCGCCCCCCGTTCCAGGGGAATCGACAGCCGCAATTCCAAAGCATCATTTTGGGTCAACGTCGTTAATTCCTGCCCGATACTGACGACATCTCCCACTTTCGCTGGAATATCGCCCACAATTCCCTCAAAGGGTGCGACGACATTGGCATCTTGTAACTGCACCTCCAACGCTCTCACTTGGGCGATCGCCTCCGCCACTTGTGCCTGAGCTTGGTCAATCTCCTCGGGTCGGGTCCCATTCTCTAATTGTCGTAACTCTTGCCTTGTTTCTTCAACTTCCGCTTCTGCGCGGGCAATCTCTTCCGGACGTGCGCCATTTTCTCGCTGATTCAGCAGTTGCTGGGCTTCCGCCACCTCCGCTTGAGCCTGAGCAATTTCTTCGGGACGCGCCCCCCGTTGCTGCTGGGCTAATGCTTGTTCCGCTTCCGTCACTTGTAATTCAGCGCCAATAATGTCCTCTTGACGCTGCTTTTCCAACTCCTCCACCCGTTGGCGAAAGCGCTGTAAATCCGCTTGGGCGCGTCGGCTTTCCGTAACCACTTCATCAAAGCGATCGCGGGAAATTGCCCCTTGATCCGCTAACTCCCGATTCCGTTCCACCCGTTCCGTGGTTAACTCCACCCGCGCCTGAGCATCCGCAATTTGGGCTTGAGCTTGGGCGATTTCATCCCCGCGACTCCCCGCCCGTAAGGATTCCAGACCCGATTTCGCCTGTTGTAACCGAGCCTCCGCTTGGGCAATCTCTTCCGGACGAGTCCCCGCGCGCAATTGAGCCAGTCGCGCCTCCGCTTGCCGCAAACGCGCTTGTGCCTGAGCAATCTCTTCTGGACGAGTCCCCGCCAGCACCTCCGCCAATCGGGCCTCCGCTGCGGCTAAACGGGCCTCTCCTTGAGCAATTTCCTCGGGTCGGGTTCCCGCTTGTAATTCTGCAACCCGAGATTGCGCCCGAGCTTGTGCCGCCTGTGCTTGGCGGAGTCTGGCTTCAATTTCCCGAGTATCAATCCGGGCAATAATATCCCCTCGGGAGACTTTATCCCCCGCTTTGACATTAATCTGACTCACCCTTCCCGCCATTTCTGGGCGCACCACTGCTGCCTGTTGTGCCTCTAGGGTCCCGACAAACTCTGATGTCTCCCTTAAAGTAGTCATTTCCACGGTCGCTAATCGCACCGCCACCCCTTGGGGCCGTTGGGGTGCGCCTTGCTGTTCGCTACTCGCCATTGCGGTTTGCCGCCATTGCCAGAAATACCAGCCAGCGCCACCCCCGGCGACTAAGATGAGGAAAAACAGAGCAGAAGCGAGCGATCGGCCCCGCCTGCTGCTCCATTTAAACCGGCGCTTTTTACCTCGTAACGGTTTGTCTTGCTGTTGCTCTAATTCGCTTTCGGGAGGAACAGAATTTACGGGTTCTTTAGTTTCCAGTTCTCCATTGGAAGGGTTTGTTGATTTCATGTTTTTCCCTGTTTTTGTTCGACTTTTTAATCAATAAGTTAAAGTTTTATGGGGGATGTATTAATTAAGGGATTTAAACCGATGACGAAACTTAGCGATCGCCTAAGTGATTTGCCCCTCCCTTTGCTTTCCCCCTATCCCCATGTCCCGACTGTTGCACCTCAATGGCAATTTGTTCTTGCACCCATTTTATTTCTGATTTGAGAACATCCAGATGTCGATTCCAGACAGCGACTTGATAGGAATCCTCCGGCAAAGGTTTTTCGCTGAAACTTTTGTATCGAGCGCGACAAAGCACTAAACGATGTTCCATTAATTCCAGCCTCGCCTCCGGTTCTAAATCGCTGAAAAAGAAACATTTAATCGCAAAACGAGCGCGACTTTTCACCCAGCTATCCTGGGGATGTTCGAGCATTTTCTGCCGCCAGCGATCGCACCCACTGGGAGTAATGCCATAAATCGTGCGACTGGGACCTGCGTCTCCAGATTCCCGGGCGATCGCAGCAATGTAACCCCGTTCCTCCAAGCGTTTCAGCAAGGGGTAAATGGCTCCATAGTTGACGCTCATGCAGCTACTCATAAATAGCTCCAGTTCTTGCTTCAACCTGTAGCCATGTAAGGGATGGCGCTGCAGCAGTCCTAAAGCAGAGAGTTCAAGCATTTATATCATTTTGATATATCCAGGCTACAGTATAGCCTAATTGATTAAATTTTGTTAAGTTTCTGGGTGATGTCCAGGTGAGCCGACAGGCAGGCATAGTGCAGCGACAGGAACTCATAGAGCGAACCTAAATCATTTTGACAATGGATCCAACAGCCGTTCCCCTTGGAGTGCCAGCATCTTGCTCGCTATTGTTATAGCAAATTGATTTAGACCCGCTATATATAGGGTCTTGAGTTCTTAATGTTTAACTGTAATAAGTTTTTTTTGCGGGTGCAGCCTTGGAAACCATATCTGTTAAGGCACTCATGGTTGCCTGCCCGACAAAGTTCTGGAGGGAGCGGTGATCATTCAAGAGTAGACTCGTCATTTTGATGACCACCACAGATTGAGCGGACAAGTTTCAGTCCTAGGGGGAGAACAGAGGGGGAAAATAAAAAAGCTATTCAAGTTGCATTTGCTTCAGCATGGCTTCAAATTCAGGAATGTTTACCTGAATGTCCTCTAGTCTGAGGTGAGGATCTTCAAATGGCTTGGGTCGTTCACCTGACCCAAATAGGTAATAATAATCTAAGCCAACTTGATTGGAAATGTTCCAATAACTGACACTAACATAATTGGGGGAATAAATCTCTAATACTTTAGTGTTTTTAGGACAAAAAATGAGATTTGTAAGTCCAGCACCATGAGGGGCAACTACACAGTTAGCGGTGGCAAATAACTCGATTTGCTCGGATAGGGAATAGTCTTCTAAAAAAACTTTTTCAAATCCTTTGGGTTGCAATCTATCAAATATTACCTCTTCATTGAGAAGCCGTCGGCTGCTGGCTTTGTTGCGGCTAATGTAGAGACGTCGGGTTTTTTGAGAGTCATCAGAATCAAGAATTGACTGGGGGACTAATTCTTGCCTGAGAAAATCAAAGACCCAGTTCCCAATGTTACAGGTTTGGTGACGAACAAAGGAGGGCACTAGCAAACGTTTCGCTTGTAGGTGAGGGTAATCTGCTGCGGTGATAATTTTCTCTTGGGGAATGTTGAGAAGATTGAGTGAGTCGCGCTGAAAGGCATGGGCTAGGTCATTGACGATAAAATAATCGATGTCTTCAAACCAATCTGGCGATCGCCGCAGTAGGGCATATCGAGGTAAAACATCGACGATCCAGTGAAAAAACGTGTTCGCACCGGCAGAACTTAATACAGCAACCGTTTTATCTAGGTAGGTAGGTGAAGGAATCTCTTGGTGGAAGATTGGATGTTTTTCAGGCTTATTTGGGTCAATTCTCATGTAAATTGACGCATCAGATAACAGGTAATTATCTGGAGTAATCACAGCGACGCCCTGGCAAAACCTTCCCCCTTCTACTGATGCTAGATAGGCAGGTCGGGACAGGGTTCCATAGTCTAGGGTGAATTTCCAGTACAGTTCGGCATCAATGGTTTTGGGTGCTTGGCGGCATAGGGTTTGAGGAGGATAGATGTTTTGTATTAAACCATTGGACTTGCGCTGGCGATCAGAGAGTTGGTTCCACCAGTCCCCAATTGTTGGATAAAACCCCTGCGGGGTATAGGATTTCTGGATTTTCTGTAAGAACGACTTGATATAGGATTTCACTTTGTTTGAGGCGTCACAGCCATAGATATGGGTCTTTAGCCTTATTATCAGATTTTGATAAATTTGTCAATAGACATCTCCAAAAACCAAACGAGTGAGTAAAAAAAGAAACAATATTTTCCCGGAAAAAAGAAACCTTATACCCTAAAAAATCTGTTGATTATTCTTCCTAAAAGAGAAGAGGAAGAGATGGTCAATATACAATTTTTAGGATTGGTCAAGTTTTATTGGAATGGAATCTGTGGGGATTGCCCCTGTAGTTAACCCGCGCAGGGGTGCTTGGTTTGTGGAGCCAGACCCTTGAGGGTGCGCGCTTATCTTGACATTTCCACCAACTCGGACATCCCATTAATTCAACCTAAAATTAATCCCTCAATCCCACTAACTGGCAATATCAGCGTTTTTAGACGTTAAACAAAAGAAAGCAAAAGTTCCCTCGACTATCCACTGTCGAGATAACAGTTCAATATTTTTAAACATCTGCCATTAGTTAGAGAGAAAAAACCCCCTATTGATAGATGTGCTTCCTTTTATATCCAAGTAGGTTTAAAGGGAGGTTGACCGTAGCCTCTGCCGAAGATGTTGCAGAAGTTTCACCAAATTCGACCATCGGAAAAGAGGGAGCGAGCAGAAGCCCAAGGGCACCAGCAGTTGGAAAGAGTGGCTTTGTCATCACGCTGAAGGAGGGGCAACCCATTTTAGTGATTAATGCCACATCCTCCAGTTGCTTAAATTCTTCTTTAAAAGTATGAGATAGGTTATCAAAAATGAAGACAATTAAATATACATTGTTGGTTTTGTTAGGAATTTTTGGCTTAATTCTCTTTTGGGGTTTGCTCGAACCGTACCTAATTGACACAGAAGAGGAAGTTGCAGAAATCCCTAATCTTCCCGCTGCTTGGGAAGGGAAGCGAGTTGCACTGATTGCTGACTGGCAAATAGGAATGTGGATGGACAACACCAGTACCATCAGCCGCATTGTGGAACAATTAATCGAGGAGCGTCCAGCACTGGTGCTAATTGCGGGTGACTTTATCTACCATCCAGGTGAAGATCCAAGGGAAGAGATTAGCAAGGCTGTTGAAATTGTGCGATCGCTTCCAGAAGCAGGCATCCCCACCTATGCTGTCTTGGGCAATCATGACTATGCAATGAAAAGCAAGCAAACAACGCCAAACA
Source organism: Laspinema palackyanum D2c (assembly GCF_025370875.1). Classification (NCBI taxonomy): domain Bacteria; kingdom Bacillati; phylum Cyanobacteriota; class Cyanophyceae; order Oscillatoriales; family Laspinemataceae; genus Laspinema; species Laspinema palackyanum. Next base: position 348,690 of record NZ_JAMXFD010000004.1, on the reverse strand, counting down.
GACAGTTAGCGGCTCAATTGCATAAAGCGCTTGAAGCAGTGGGTGTGGAAGTCCTCCAGAACGAGGCGGTTGCGATCGGCAACCCAGCCCTAAGAGCAATTGCACCGTCCGAGAATGGCAACCCCACCGCAGCAAACACAGCCGACAACACCCCCCTATACCTAGTAGGCATCGGCGCACACTGGCCAAATAACGATAAGCCGAAAGTCTCGGTGAACTTGGTGCCAGAAGGAACACCCAGGTTGGTGATGATGCACAACCCAGATTCCTTTGAAGCGTTACCTCCTAACACTGCACCTTTGGCTGTGGCAGGACACACTCATGGGGGGCAAGTTCGTCTACCCTTCACTCCAGAATGGTCTTGGATGACTTTTAGTAAAGAAAATGAGGTAAAGGCTGACGGCTGGATTAAAGGATATGGGCAGTCAGGCAATCGTCTTTATGTAAACCGAGGAATTGGTTTTAGCATCCTACCGATACGGCTCAATTGCCCACCAGAGGTCACTCTATTCACACTTCGCTCATCTGTCTAACTCATTGGGATCAGAGGCTAAAGAATTACCGGAAAATCCGCTCACGAGGCGCGAACAGGAAATCTTGGCAATGATTGTAGCCGGACGGAGCAATCAGAAAATTGCAGACCTTCTCTACATTGATCCTGGTACTGTCAGAGTCCATTACACAGAAAAGAGTGGACTCTTTTCTAAGATCCACTCTCTTTTAAACTCTCTTAGCCCTAGCTTTAACAAGCTGGAGTTAAGTCCTTACTTTGCCGAGTCCTTATTGATTCTCTGGTCATGAATGACCACTTTGTCCTTGACTTCAGGACTGCCGGAGATGTGAATATCGCTCTCCTTCTCCTTATTTTTCTCGGCGGCGGCGTCGGCTAGATATTGGGCAGATGACTTAATATCATGCCCTGCACCTTTAGCAGATTGGGCTGCTTTTTGGGCCGAGGACTTAACATCCTGCCCTGTACCTGGAGTAAATGGGGTTGGATTTGGGGCCGAGGGCTTAACATCCTGCCCTGTACCTGGAGTAAATGGGGTTGGATTGGGGGCAGATGACTTAAAATCATACCCTGTACTTTGAGGGGATGGGGTTGTATTTTGAGTCGATGACTTAACATCCTGCTTAACCTCCTGCGCTGCACCTTTAGCAGATTCGGCTGCACTTTTAGCCGATGACTTAACATCCTGCTTAACCTCCTGCGCTGCATTCTTAGCAGAGTCGGCTGCGCTTTTAGCCGATGACTTCAGGGATTCAGCGGCACTCTTGCCAGATGACTCAAGGGAGTGGGCCGCACTTTTTATAGATGGCTCAACTGCTTTGGCTGTCTGTTTTACAGTCGATCGCAGATCCTTAGTTGCCCCTTCAATTTCCTGAGCTACAGCTTTGGCAGAAGGTTTAACTTCATCGGCAGTGCTCTTAATAGAGTCCGCTGCACTTTGTATAGAAGGCTTGACACCTTCCACTGTCTGCTTGACCGAATCTTTTACTTCTCTAATCGTAGGTTGGACTTCCTCGGATGCGCTCTTGACTGCATTTACTACAGAAGGCTTGGTTTCCTTAACTGTCTCATTGACAGATTCGGCTATACCTTTAATCGAAGGCTTGGTTTCCTCAACAGTCTCCTTGACTGCTTCTGCTGTAGCTTTGATAGAGGGTTTAACTTCCTCAGCAGTTTCCTTTACTACTGTGCCTAGATCTTCTACAGTGTGGGTAATACCGTCTGCGACACTGTGGGCTGCATCCCCTAAATTATCTACAGCACGGTTAACCGTATCAGCAGTACCCTTACCAATCATAGCGCCAGCAACGGAGCCTGCTACGGCACCAACGATTCCTCCAGAGCGAGCACCGAGTATCCCCCCGACTGCTGCTCCTGCTATCCTCGCACCTATGCCTGAACCTGATGATTCATCTTGCTTAGATTCTGTATTTTCGTTAGTCTCAGCCTGAATCTGCTGGTTCTCGCTATTGTCAACATTCTTTTCCGGCAAGTCAGGATTATATGCATAAGGCTTGTTAAAATTCGGGTTATTATCCGTCATAATGTCCTGGGTTATTACTACACTCCCTAGACTAACTCTTAATTTATAAGAAAATCTACTGCTGAAGAACTAGATTTAGCTGCTACTTAAGAAATAGATTCTTAAATGCGGGTTATTATCCGTCATAATGTCCTTGGGTATTACTACATTCACAAGGGTAACTATTTATTCCTAAAAAACCCTACTTCTGAAGAACTAGATTTGGCTCCTACTTAAGAAATAGATTGTCCAAGGTACTTACCGCTACAGCCCTAGGGAATCGCTGTTCATTCGAGATTGAAGAAGCGCCAGAGGTGCGATCGCACCTCTGGCGCACAGTCTTAGCTTAGCAATCCCAGAATAACTCATTGCTCCAGACTTGTTAACCGATTAATTGTTGATCTCTAAAACTAAGCGTTGTTGCACCCAGTTGATTTCTGATTTCAGAACATCCAGATGTCGATTCGAGACGGCGACTTGATAGAAATCCTCCGGCAAGGGTTTTTCTGAGAAACTTTTGTCTCGGGCGCGACAAAGCATTAACCGATGTTCCATTAATTCCAACCTTGCCTCCAGTCCTAAATCGCTGAAAAAGAACATTTAATGGTAAAACGATCGCGATTTTTCACCCAGCTATCCTGGGGGTGTTCGAGCATTTTCTGCCGCCAGCGATCGCGCCCAGGGGAGGTAAGGAGAGAAGCCTGTGAAACGATGGCATCAACACCGGAGGGATGGCAGTTTGCCGGTGGGGAACTGCGCCAGGTGAATTTACAGTTCGCATTACACCTAAAACTACAAAATAGTGCTACCTTACAAGAAGTAGTTGGTTATCCGTGAAAGCAGGTATTCCCAGGCATTCTATAGCCCCTCAATCTGGTATAAAAATGCAAAGAGTTCTCTCCTTTTTACTTTCGCCCAAATTTATTGGCATTCTGATTTGCCTTGTTGTTTTTTGCGCTATTTTTCCATTCTTTCTAGCCTTTGCTGGTGTGGGATTGGTTAACTTATTGGGGTGCGGGGGCTCCGGACCCGAAATTACTTGTCCAAACCAGATGATGGGAGAGATTTTGACCTATATGGTTTTGATGCACTGGTTGGCTCTAATTACTCTTCCCACAGGTTTGCTTGTCGCTGGGGTTTTAGTCATTATTCTGGTCTTGCGTTTGGTCATGCTCGAACGACGGCATTAAGAGGAATTTTTCAACACTTTACTCAACTCATGATATAGAGTAGTGGCTAGTTCGTTTAGGTGCGATCGCATCTTGCCGCCTTCCACTCTTCGCAATGTCGATCGCATCCCCCGCGACTCCCGGATGTATCGACGGGAAAGGTGTCGGTAGATCCGGGAGTTCCACAAACTGATTTAGCCGCGCTCTATAAACCATTTCCCCCAGAGGACACTTCAAACTCTTGTCCAAGGGTTATAACGGGGGATTAATACAACCTAAAATTAACCCATCAATCCCACTCACGGGCAATATCGATGTTTTTAATTGAGCGGCCAAATCCTCCACAGTCATATTATCCAAAAACCTCGTTTCTCCATGTTTTAACATCACATCCGGCAGCAAAATGGCATCGCCCAACCTTCTATTTTGCAACCCGTTCAGCAAATCTTGACCTGTTAAAACGCCAGTAACGCTCATGGTTTGTCCCCAGAAATCGCTACAGAGGGCTACCATTTCTATCTGTAATCCTTCTACGGAGTTGAGGCGGTCTACAATGGGTTGAAATGCTTTTTCTACGGCATTTCCGACTACCCAGGTGAATTGTCGCGAGGGAGATACGTTGGGCGGTAATAATTCAGTAGCAACTTCCTCAAATTCATCTAAGAATTGCCGGATTGAACCGACGCCATTGCCGATTTGGGGATAGTCTTCATAGTCAGATTCTAGGGGGACTTCTTCTCCGGCAATCAAAAACCATTCATCGGCTAACCAGGCAAAGGTTGACCCTAATGTTTTGCGGAATTTCGGTTGTAAAGCTTGTACTTGTTGGATGACTTCTCGGGCTTTTTCTGCGGTGACGGGGATGAGTTCATCTTCCTCGGGACGAAAGCGGGTTAAGCCGACGGGGACGACGGCTACGGATGCGACGGCAGGAATGTCTCCTCTGCCAAATTTGGCTAAGTCTAAGAGGGTAGTTTCGAGATGTTTTTCATCATTAATTCCGGGACAAACGACGACTTGAGCATGAATTTGTAGTCGTTTTTGTTGAAACCACTTTAATTGGTCGAGAATCTGGCTGGCGCGAGGATTTTTTAACAGTTGAGTGCGAATTTCTGGTTCCGTAGCATGGACGGAAACGTAGAGGGGAGAGAGGCGCATTTGTTCAATGCGGTTCCACTCTTTTTGACTGAGGTTAGTGAGGGTGAGGTAGGAACCATAGAGAAAACTGAGGCGATAGTCATCGTCTTTGAGATAGAGGGTATCTCGCATTCCCGGGGGTTTTTGGTCGATGAAGCAGAAGGGACAGCGATTGTTGCATTGAATCAGTCCATCAAATAAGGCAGACTCAAATTCTAATCCGAGGTCCTCATCGTAGTCTTTTTCGATTTCTAATTGATGGGTTTTGCCTCGGCGGTCTATGACTTCGAGTTCGAGGAGTTCATCGGAACAAAGAAATTGATAATCAATTAAGTCTCGGGGTTTTTGTTGGTTGATGGAAACGATCGCATCGCCCGGTTCAAATCCCATTTCGGCAGCGATGGAGTCGGGAATTACTTTGGTAATGATGGCGGGACGGATGGAGGATTCACTCATGGAATTTTAGCGGTTCAGGTAGATATTGGGTGGAGTTAAAAACCCGGTATCTCAAAGCAACCGGGTTTATAAGTTTGTCGGTTAAGGGGATGGCAAAATATAACTCATCCAAATGTTCGTAGTGACTCCTTCACCGAGTCATCTTTAAAGGAACCCCTGAAGGGGTTACTACGAACATTTTGGAGGTTTTATTTTTTTGAGGTCCCTAACTAAACCTTGTTCGCGGTTGCAGGGGAATCTCAATGACAAATTCGGTTCCGCTTCCCGGTGCACTGGTGCAGGTGAGTTCTCCGCCATGTGCTTCTACAACGATTTGATAGCTGATGGATAACCCTAAACCCGTCCCGGAACCCACGGGTTTGGTAGTGAAAAAGGGGTCGAAAATTCGCCTTAATACTTCATTGCTCATTCCCGGACCATTATCAGCAATACGGACGATCGCCGAGTGGCGATCGCTCAGTTCGGTGCGAATCTGAATTGTCGGTTTAGCCGTGTTTTCATCCTTTTCTAAGGCATAAATCGCATTACTCAAAATATTCATGAACACCTGATTCAGTTCCGAGGCATAACAAGTGACTCGGGGTAAGGTAGCATAGTCTTCTATCACCTCAATTCCCCGTTGTTCGCCTTCGCATCGCAGTCGGGGTTGCAAAATCATCAAGGTGCTTTGGATGCCTTCATGAATATCCACGGGTTTCATATCCGCTTCATCATGACGCGCAAAGTTTCGCAGGGACAGGACAATATTCCGAATCCGTTCTGCACCTCCTTTCATGGAATCGAGCAGTTTCTGCAAGTCTTCCACAATAAACTCTAGGTCGAGTTCTTCTAGGGTTTCGGTGATAATTGGGGTGGGATGGGGATATTCCTGCTGATAGGTTTCAATTAAATTTAGCAAATCTTGGACATATTGGGAAGCAGGGGTGAGGTTGCCATAAATGAATCCAACGGGATTGTTAATTTCATGAGCAACCCCGGCTACCATTTGTCCGAGTCCAGACATTTTTTCGCTTTGAATCAGTTGCGCTTGGGTGCGTTGCAGTTCATGCAAAGTTTGTTCAAGGCGGGTATTTTTTTCGTTTAACTCCTGGGTGCGTTGTTGGACTTTCTGCTCGACGGAGGCATATAATAGCGCATTTTCTAAGGAAATTGCTGCTTGTGCTGAGAGGAGTCTTAAGACTTCTAAGCGGTTGCTGGTAAAAGCTCCTGTAGTGAGATTATTTTCTAAGTATAGGATGCCAATTAATTGACCGCGATCGAGGATGGGGAGGCACAGAACCGATTTTAAGTTATGGGAAATAATATAAGGGTCTGCGGTGAATTTGCCATCGCTGGCGGCATCGGTGAGGACGACATCGGATTTGGTCCGTTCGACATAGTTAATAATGGTAACGGGGACTTGATCCGGTTCGAGCGATCGCCCTCCCAGGGTTCCCCGTGCAGATTGAGCGACGATCACTTCTTCGCGATCAACAGACGATTCAGCCGCAATGGTGAGTTTACCTTCTGTGGGTAAGATTAAACAGCCTTTTTGTGCACCGGCATTTTCGATGGAGATTTTCATCAGTTTTGCCAGTAATTTATCCAGAACAATTTCTCCCGAAATCGCTTGGGATGCTTTCATTACTGAGGCTAAATCCAGGATACCCGCATGATTATCCGTGGTGGTATGAATCGCGGTGGTGCGAGTGTCGATCGCCCCCGAACTTCGTGGCGATTTGGTCAGTAATTGCGGATAAATTGCCTCTAGTTCGGTAACTTTTCTCAATGCACCCCAGCGTTGATACCCATAATAGGCTTCCTGTAGATGAACTCGGCCATATTTTTGTTTATTCCGTTGGAACCAATATTGGGCCGCCAGTTCGTTAGCTAAGGCTTCATTTTGAATAAACTCATATTTGCGGGCGGATTCTATGGCGCGATCATATAAGTCGAGAGTTTCCTCTTCGTCTCCCGCAATCCGGGCAAGTTCTGCGGCTACTAACAGATATTTATGTTCAAAGTTGTCCGGACAATTGCCCGCCCAAACTTTCATCTGTTCTTGATTAACCGTAATTTTTTGCAAATGCTCGGTTTGTTCTTCCGGTGATGCCTCCGTACAAAGTGCACATAACAGCAGCGAGTGGTAAAAATTATAGTCGGTCGTTGGCAAAGTGCCGGTAATATAAAGCAGATATTTTTCCACTTCTAAGGCACAATTTTTGGCTTCCTCTAGGCGATTATAGAGATAGAGAACCTGTAATTTCCGGATTAAGTAATTACAGAGGGCATAAAATTTGTTCTCCTGGTAACAACTTGCCAAATACTCGGCTTCGCTGGTTTCTTCATATGAAAAATCTAGGGGGTCTGGTGTGATTTTCATTAAATTAAAGAGAGTCAGTTGCAACCCCAGGGCGAGGTCGCTTGAGATTTGATTTTTGGTTTTTTGGGCGAAATGAAAACAGGGAGTGGTTTCCTTACTAATTTGCCCCAGGTTTTGCCCCTCAAAATAAGCATTGAGAACTGTATTATGGAGAATATAGCCTGCATATTCTAAATCCCCCGACTCCAAGGACGCTTGATAGCCTTCTTTGTTGATCAGGTTGGATTCTTTGATATGTTTAAACCAAAAACTTAAACTATTGGCAAATCCAGCACAGGCTTTACTTTTTAGTTCAATACTTCCCCATTTTTCAATTAAATTTAGGGCTAACAATCCAAATTCATAGCCAGATTTATAGTCTCCTAAGACTGAATTGAGCAGGATTCCATAATTGGTAAAGGAAATACAAGATTCAGGGATACTGCCATATTCCAAAGATAAATTTACCCCTTTGAGGACGATCGCGATCCAGAGTTGCGGATCAATCAAGTAGGCTGGCGCTGCAACGGTGGTGAGGAGTTTTAAGGCGATTTTGGTCTCAGGTCGAGTAGTCTGAGGTTCATCAATTAACCGGGCAATCTCTTTCCCTTCCCATTGGGCTTTAGCGGCAGCAAATTCGGCCCCGATCGCCCCTTCTAAATCGGTTTCCGGTAACTCGATTCCCAGAAGTGCGAGGGCTTCTCGTCCGGTTTTTAACCCTTGACTGTATTCCCCACGCAAGACATATTGCAGTAACAGCAGATTCTTGACTTCGGCCTTTTCTAAATCTGAGGGGGTGCGGTTGAGAATTTCCTTGATAAAGGTTTCTGATTCTTCAAAGTTGCCATTGAGATACTCCACCTGTGAGCGCTGTTTGTAGAGTTCCAATGCCAACTCATAATCGCGGTCCCAAATGGTATCGTTGAGACGGTCCATCCCTGCTTTTAGATATTGCTGGGCGGCAACATAGGCCGTGGCATTTTTAGCTTTTTTGGCCGCTTCTAAATTTAAAGTTGCCAATTCTATGATTTCCGCCTCTTCGTGAATTAGCGATCGGCCTACATTCAAATGATCCACCAGTTCAAAGATTTTATCCGCCCAATATTCTTCCGGGGTACTGGCGACTAACATTCGGCCAATTTGGAGGTGAACTGCCTTTTTTTGGGAATCTTCAATTAAAGCATAAGCGGCCTGCTGTACGCGGTCATGTAAAAACTTGTAACTGAGAATTAATAGGGGATTAATTGAACTGGGGTCTGTGACTTCTTCCGGGGTGATGGGGAGGATTAATCCCTCAGCGATCGCCGGGGACATATCGGAAAACGTGCCAAAGGATTCCTTAGCATAAATTAAGGACAGGGTATTTAAGTCAAATTGGTTCCCTAAGCAAGACCCTAGACGGAGCACTTCTTGGGTCGCTTCCGGCAACTTCCGCAATTTGCTGACCATCAATTCGACCACATTATCTGTAATCCCCACCGCCTTAATTTGGTCAATATCCCATTGCCATCCGCCAATTTGGTTTGTCCCGGCATTGGGGTTAAAGGTGAGCAGGTTCTCTTGATACAGCGTCTTCAAAAATTGGTTGACAAAAAAGGGATTCCCTTGGGTTTTCTGCACCACTAATTCTGCCAAGGGTTGTACCGTGGTTCGGTCCTGATGCAACGTCTCACTAATCAGTTGGGTGATTTGGTCAATCCCCAACGGTGTTAAGGTCATTTGATTAATCGTCGCCCCTTGCTTCCGCAATCCATCCAAGGTGAGGGTCAACGGATGAGTGGGGTTGACTTCGTTATCCCGATAAGCTCCAATAGGAAATAGATATCGGGTCTGTTCATCGGTCATCATTAACTCAAGCAACTTGAGGGTGGCCGAATCTGCCCACTGCAAGTCATCCAGGAAAATGACTAAGGGATTTTGTCGAGTGCAAAAGACGCGAATAAAGTTTTGAAAAACTAAATTAAATCGGTTTTGAGATTCACTGGGTCCGAGTTGATTGACCGGATGCTGAAGACCAATAATTAGCTCAACTTCCGGGATAACATCAATAATAATTTGACCGTTTGAACCCAAAGCATTTAATAGTTTTTCTTTCCAAATTTCCAGTTGTTTTTCACTTTCGGTTAAAAGTTGTTCCACTAAATCTGAAAAAGCACTGACAATGGCTGAATAGGGAACATACCGTTGAAATTGGTCAAATTTTCCCGAAATAAAATACCCTTTTTTTTGGTTGATTTTATATTTGATTTCATCGACTAGGGCAGATTTTCCAATCCCGGAATATCCGCCGACTAAAATCATTTCCGTCTGCCCGCCCATGACGCGATCAAAGGCGTTCATAAACCGTTCGATTTCTGATTGTCTCCCATACAATTTTTTGGGAATTTGAAATTTATCAGAAATATCCATACGTCCCAGGGGGAACTCGGAAATGGCCCCGGTGGTTCTCAGTTGGCTGAGACATTCCTCTAAATCAGCTTTTAAACCCCAGGCACTTTGATAGCGGTCTTCAGGACTTTTTGCTAATAATTTGAGGATAATGTTGGAGAGGGCTTTGGGAACTTCTGGGTTATGGTGATGGGGGGGAACGGGTTCGATCGCAATGTGACAATGGACGAGTTCGATCGCATCGGTAGTTTCAAAGGGTAGGCGATCGCTCAGCAGTTCATAGAGGGTCACCCCCAAGGAGTAAAAATCACTGCGGCGATCAAGCGATCGGTTCATTCTGCCCGTTTGTTCCGGGGACATATAAGCGAGAGTCCCCTCTAAGGCATCGGACTTTTCCACCGTGGGATGTTCCCGGGTCAAAACCGTCGAGATACTAAAGTCAATGACTTTAAGTTGTCCCGTCACCGGGTTAAAGGCGATATTAGCCGGATTAATATCTTTGTGGATAATATTAGCCGAGTGCAGTTCCGCCAAACTCTCCGAGATTTTCACTGCCAGGTTGAGAAATCCGAGGAGGGTAAATTTTTGGGAGGTGATTAACTGCCTTAAGGATTCTCCCCCAAAATCCTCTAAGCTCATCATTAAGGTATTTTGATACTTTTCCAGGCTATAGGCTTTAATAACCCCAGTTAAATTAAGAGACCGAATTAATTCATATTCTTGTTGATAACTCGCTAGTTCCTGGTCCGTGGGATAGTCTTTATGGAGAACTTTCAGGATAACGGGTTGTCCATCGAACTCGCGGCGTCCTCGATAGACAAGGGTATTGGCACTTTCATAAATTTTTGCCAGAATTTGATAGCCTGGAACCGATAGCATCATTCAGTTCTCCTGATTAAGGTTCTGCTTCCCTATTATACGCTGAGTCCATGCCAAACTATCAGAGTTTGCCATCGCAGTAGGGTTCGCTGCAAGACAAGGTTGTAAATTAAGTCAGATTGATCGGTTATTGCTTTCATCCCTCGGTTATCTGCCTGAGGCACCCTAACGCTGATGGCATGGAATAACCCAATCAACCTATTGTTTTGAGCCCCTCCCTTAGCGGGTGGGAAATGAACAGTCTGATAGTCTGTATCCTTAACTAACCCTGTATCCAACCCAAGGCCAGAGCAATTAAAATGACACAGCCAAAGGCTATCCGATACCAGATAAAAACCCAGGTGCTCTGGGTTTTTAAGAAATTAATCAGCCATGCGATGGAGAGGTAAGAAAAGAGGGCGGATGAAATCAATCCTCCCACCAGGGGGACCATGCCGATGCTGTCCAAATTAGAGGTCAGCAGATCCTTGAGTTCGACTAATCCCGCTAAGGTAATGGCTGGAATGCCAAGCAAAAAGGAGAACCGGGCGGCAGTGGTGCGATCTAACCCCATGAATAATCCAGCAGTAATGGTAGAACCGGACCGAGAGAACCCGGGAACTACGGCGAGTACCTGGGCGAGTCCCATCAATAGACCATCTTTAAGAGTCAGTTGTCCGAAGTTGCGTTTTCGCACCCCAAACCGTTCAGCAATCCCGAGTAAGATTGCCATGAAGATCGAGACAATGGCGATCGCGGTGATAGTCCGAAGATTTTCCTCGTAAAACTCCGGAATCACATATTTGATAATTAACCCACATACAATAATGGGCAAGGAACCGACGAGAATGCCCAGAACAATCCGAAAGTCCTGGTCCTCATATTCACGCCGCACCAGGGCCCGCACTGCTCCATTGCCTAGGCTACTCAAATCGGGCCAAAAATACCAGAGTACGGACCCGATGCTCCCCAGTTGCAGAACAGCAGTGAAGGCAACCCCGGGATCTCCCCAACCCAGGGCCACGGGGACGACTTGTAAATGGGCGGTACTGCTAATCGGGATAAATTCGGTCATTCCCTGGACGAACCCGAGGACGATCGCCTGAAATAAATTGATCGAGGTTTCCGGTTCAGTCATCTCCAGGATGTCTGATGCAGTTTCCGTCGCGGCCAAGATTTGCGGACTCGATGTCAACCCAGCTAGGGAAGTGGTGATGTCGGTAACGTGACTGGACCCGAGTAATTCGCTGCTGAGTGCTTTGCCTGTGGTGGCGATCGCCATCCCGATGGCACCAAAACTCCCGAGGGTGAAAAACTGATTGCGTGATAGTCCCATGAATTTTTCCGATGTTATCTGTCTGTAAATCTAAATTTGACCTTCAAAGGGGATGGATTTATTCCAGGAGAAGTTCTTAATCTTCTTTTTTCCTAGATTCCTGGAGAGGAGATCACACTCAAGCCACTCTACCCCAGGGTTTTGTCCCCTGTTGACAATGCCGAGCGAGCAGAACAAACGCATTATATTCTCAATTGAGAATTTAAGATGTAGCCACAAGCTGGAACGCCAAATTTTGCATTGATTCTATAAAATCCCGGGTCATCCATCACCGATGGCCCCGGTTTTTCCTGTTCTTTTCCCCGGAATTTCAGGAATCGGTTAAAATTTAGGCAGGGAAATCCCCTAGGGGGGGATATTTCTTGTGATATCTTAAATAAGATGAAGTTAAGTAAAGAATATTAAAGAGTTGTTAAATAAATCGTGGTCTTCTTACACCGACCCTGGAGTAGCCGTGAAATCTGTAAGCCTCAGTCTGAATCCTTCGTTTAGCCCCATCGGGATCGCTCAACGGTGGCGGATGTTTGCCGCTGCCGCCTTTCTGGTATCCGTCCCCGTCTTCTTTGAAGCCCCCTTAGTGCGGCATCTGCCGATACTGGCGGTGGCGATGACTGTGGGTTGGTTAGGGCTGGCACAAGTGTTGCGATCGCGCGAGGGTAGCCAAATTTGGGGGGATTTATTAATCGGATTTACCGGCAGTTGGTTGGCGGGAGCCATCTACTGGGGATGGTTTCGATGGGAACCTGTGCTGCACTTACCCCTAGAGGCGATCGGGCTACCCGTGGCCCTGTGGTGTCTGTGGCGCGGCCAACTGGCGATCGGTAGCTGGTTCTATTTGGGGTCCTTATTTGGCACCACCGTCACTGACGTTTATTTTTATGTAGTAAACTTAATTCCGCACTGGCGACAGTTGATGCAAGTCGAACCGGAACTGGCGATTCCGATTTTTCAGAGTGCGATCGCCCTCGTCAACACCCCCTGGGGCTGTGGTTGGGCTGCGGTACTCGGAATTCTGTTACTAGCAGTTGGCAGTTTACCCTTACGCTCTCCTAGGCTAAAATGGTGGGCATTCGGGGGAGCCGTATTGAGTACAATTGTTGTAGACAGCTTCTTTTGGCTGGCCGCCCTAGCCGCCTGAAGAGTCGGATTAGAGCTTGAATCTTCCCTCTTACAGGGTTAAGCATCTAACTTAAAAAGGGGTAAGCATCGTTGAAGGGGGATGTGTTCAAAATCAACAAGACCACCCCACAACCCACTACTTTCAACAGACCTTTCCATGAGAAAGGTGTTGGACCTTCAGTCTAGGGTTACTCCTTTTAAAATTAAGAGCGTTACAAATCCATAACGTTGGTGCTTAACCTGTGGCAAATCTCCCACCTACTCCTCATCTTGTACTGCGAACTGACGCAGGGAACCGCTATCTCCCCTTAGTGGGAGGTAACTGCTGGACTATTGGACGAAGTGAAGATAATAATTTCGCGATCGGGGACCGCTGGATGTCCCGAGCCCATGCCATGCTGCAGTGCATGGACACGGGAGAATTTTATTTGATCGACCTCGGGAGTCGTAATGGCTCCTTTGTCAATGGCCGCCGCGTGAGTATCCCCGTGATCTTGCACAATGGCGATCGCCTGACTTTCGGACAAACCGATCTCGAATTTTTTTGCCCGGTAACTGATATCAGGGACGACTCAGAAGAGTTCATAACCGCCAAGGATTTTACCGTCACTGCCGCCTTGCACGTGCGCAGGTTAATCTCCGTGATGGTGGTTGATATCCGCAACTTTACAGTTTTGACCCAACAACTGGATGAGAAAATCCTCTCAGAAGTGATTGGCACCTGGTTCCGCTGTGCAGGGAATATTATTCGCGATCGCGGCAGTTGGGTGGATAAATATATCGGCGATGCCGTGATGGCAGTCTGGTTTCACAGCACCCAAGAAGTCAGTGACGAAGAGATGCTGCGAATCTTTCAGGCCCTCAATTCCTTGTATGAAATTACCGAAGACCTGAATAAACGCTATCCCCTGCCCTTTCCGCTGCGAATAGGGGCCGGAGTCAATACCGGATATGGCATGGTCGGCAATACCGGATCGGGCGATCGCCCAGACTACACCGCCTTAGGAGATACCGTCAACGCCGCCTTTCGCTTGGAGTCCGCCACTAAAGAAATTGGCCTAGATATTGCTCTGGGTGAAACCACCTATAAATACTGTCGGACCGTCCCTGGACATGAGGACTTGTTCAAGCAGCACAGCGTCCATCTCAAGGGGTACGAGAAGCCAACTATCACCTATGCTTGCTCCTTTGCCAACCTGGATGCCTTTTTGCGTTCCCAAGCGGCCAAACCCTAAAATTCCCCCGTTAAACCGAAGCCGAACTCAAGCCCATTGGGGCATAGGCTCGGCTGTTTAGGGGCAGTTGAGCCACTGCCCTGACTCTCAGGGGATCACGACCCTTGGGATACAGACCCTCTCGGGAAAAAATCTGCTGATTTAGCAGAAATCCAAAAAAAATCTGTAGGTAAAATGGTAGTCTCTATTAAAAGGCTGTTTATGAGAAACAAAGGAAAAAAGTTATGCAAAGATTGGTTCGCCTAGTGGCAGTCTTCGGCTTAGTCGTGGGTTGTCTGGGATGGTTAGGATTTCCTCAAAATGCAGCCGCTGCGGGCTGGAGCGGGATCTCCTGGCAATCCACCCTCTTAGTCTCCCAACCCCTGTATCGCAATCCCGTCGATGAGAAGCTGGCGACGGAGTTTGGCGAAAAAATTGACTTAAATAACACCAACGTTCGGGCTTTCCGGCAGTATCGGGGGCTGTATCCGACCTTAGCCGGGTTAATTGTCCAAAATGCTCCCTACGAGAAAATTGAGGATGTTTTAAGCATTTCCGGCCTGAGCGATCGCCAAAAAGAATTGCTACAAGCCAATCTGGATAATTTTACCGTCACCGACCCTGAAGTCTCGTTAATTGAAGGCGACGATCGCATCAATAACGGCTATTACTAAACCGGGTCCTGTTCCGGTAGAACAGAGCTCGTTAATTTCGTCCTTTGTCAATTAAGGTAATATAAAGAGCTTCTATAAGGCTGCTAAATCATGATGAGCGATCGGCTGTAGGCCCTTTTCCCCCGCTGCAAGACCCCAGAGGGTTAGGGAGAGATGGGCGCGACAGCGACCCGAATGCTCCATAATGATTTACCCTGGCCTATATAATCGGCTCAACTACTTGACAAGGGGCGATTTTTCATTGAGCAATCCGTCACAGTTTGATCCCGGTCTCAATCAGAGCATACCCACCGCTTTTGATGTATTGGTCGTCGGTGCAGGTGCTGCGGGTTTGTATTCAGCCTTGTGCATCCCCAATACTTACCGCGTGGGTTTGATTGCCAAAGATAGCTTGCCGGTGTCTGCAAGCGATTGGGCGCAAGGGGGTATAGCCGCTGCGATCGCCTCCGATGATTCCCCCAAGTTCCATATTCAAGATACCCTCGAAGCCGGTGCTGGGTTATGTGATCTGGAGGCGGTGAAGTTTCTCGCCGAACAAGCACCGGACTGTGTGCAAAACTTGCTAAAACTGGGAGTGGCCTTTGACCGAGACAATCAAGGCACCCTAGCCTTAACCCTAGAAGCAGCTCACTCCCATCGCCGAGTGCTTCATGCGGCAGATACCACGGGTCGAGCCATTGTCAGCGTCTTGAGCAGTCGCGTCTTGAGCTGTCCCCATATTCAGGCGATCGAAAATGCCGTGGTGTTGAATCTGTGGATGGACCCAGAGACCGAACGCTGTCAAGGGGTGCGCTTGGTCTATCAAGGTCAGATCTATTGGGTCCGTGCCGGTGCTGTAGTTCTCGCCACGGGCGGCGGCGGTCAAGTCTTCGCTCAAACGACTAATCCCTCCGTGAGTACCGGGGATGGGGTAGCAATGGCATGGCGTGCCGGAGCCCTGTTAAGAGATTTAGAATTTTTTCAGTTTCATCCCACCGCTCTCACCAAAGCAGAGGCCCCCAGATTTTTAATCAGTGAGGCGGTCCGGGGTGAGGGCGCTCATTTGCTGGACGATCGCGGATATCGCTTCATGTTTGATTACCATCCCGCCGGAGAACTGGCACCGCGAGATGTGGTCAGCCGTTCAATTTTTATGCATCTCCAGAATTGGGGAACTGATCCGAGCCCGGGATGCGTTTGGCTGGATTTGCGATCGATTCCCGATGAAACGATTCGCCATCGCTTTCCCAATATTATCCAGGTTTGTCAAACTTGGGGAGTGGATTTGTTTAAGGAACCCATTCCCGTGGCACCGGCGGCCCATTATTGGATGGGCGGGATTCAGACGGATTTGTACGGACGGACCTCGATTCCCGGTTTGTATGCGGTGGGGGAAACGAGTAATACCGGAGTGCATGGTGCCAATCGGTTAGCGAGTAATTCTCTGCTGGAATGTCTCGTATTTGGTGCTCAGTTAGGGGCGATTGAAATTGAGCCACATCCGGAAGCCTCGGGACCCCCCGAGACAGTCACTGTAGAGAGTAGTCGCTTGGGAGCCGATTTAGCGGCACAGCAGGCTTATATTCAAGAACTGCGGCGATCGCTACCGTTGCTGGTTTGGCAAAGTGCGGGAATTGTGCGCGGACAAGCGGCTTTAGAATTGGCGATCCGGCAAATTAACATTTGGCAAGCTGAATTTGCCGCCCTTCCTATTTCTCAATATTTATTAAATCCGGTGGGGGTTCATAGAGTCTCTTTTTCTATCCCCAATGCCAATGAACTACTCGTGCAATGGTCGGAAACCCGCAATTTACTGGATGCTGCGTACTTGATTCTTACCAGTGCCATGTTTCGGACCGAAAGTCGTGGCGGTCACTATCGGTTAGATTATCCCCATACGGATCCTAATTGGCAAGCTCATACGGTGGTTCAGAACCAATCCTGGCGCAGGGTTCCCTTGTGATTATTCTGCCCTTTCTCGCGATAGCTATTTCTTTCAAAGAGTCGTAGGTTTGGCTCTCCTATAAATATAAGATGAAGCGTCAGGAGTAGCCCAGATTGTAAAGCAACGGGAGGGTTTATCCCTAAAATCTTGAGGGCAAGTCTTAGAACTAAATGTAGCGGGTTCCGGCTCCAGGTGTTTCACCCTGGGGCTTGCCGTTACCCGGTCTTGGCGGTTCATATTCGGCAATGGAAATCTCCGGATTCGAGCCGGTTGTATTCCGGAGCGATTCGGGACTCAAACTTCTTTGCAAGCTCGTCACGACTAGGGCGGTCCCTAGTAAGCTGCTGATTGAAAATAGAGTGATTGTAGTAGACCGAAGGAACGTAAACATAACACCCTTGACCCCATATAATAACCTTCCTAGTAGATGTCCCCTGTTGATTTAGTTTATCAGTAGATTCACGGATTTGTCCAGTACCTGAAAATTTTTGTTGGGGTCCGTATCGTGGATTTACCGAGGAAGTTTTTGAGGGGTGATATCCTGCTGTGTCGCGGAAAACCTCGAATTTCAATGAAATTCACCAAAGTTGAACTCGGCACAGGTTCAGGGTTATCCGTATTTACTCTTACTCGGCTGTGGTGAATGGATCGCTGTTTTCTAAAATGTCTAGTAACCTTGACAATTCTGTTTATGTATTGATTGATTTAATTCTTAACATAGATTAATATTTTCCATAAACAATCCGAATATCCCCCCCGTTTAATTGCGGGTCTGGGGTGGCGAAATTAAGCCGATGTGGATTTACAGAGAACTCCTCGATCTCCTGGCTCCCGGCTCCTTCATCTTCCCCGGTCCTGAAGTTTAGGAAACTTCATAAAATTCATATTGATTTTTACCGAGTTCTTTAGAACGGTACATTGCCGCATCTGCAAGCTTAATTAAGGTATCTGCATCTTCCCCATTCAAGGGGTACAAGCTAATTCCGATACTAGCGGTGACCTGAATCGAGTTTTGGGCGATCGCCACAGGCTCCCCTAAGGTCGTCATAATTTTCTGTGCCACACTTGCCACATCTTGCGGGCGAGGAATGGCCGGTAAAATCACGGTAAACTCATCTCCCCCCAGACGTGCCACCGTGTCACTCCCCCGCAGACAGGCGCTCAGTCGTCTGGCCACTTCTTTTAATAATAGGTCGCCGCTGTCATGTCCGAGGGTATCATTGATTTGTTTAAATCCATCTAAATCAATAAACAAAACCGCAAGCATTTGGTTATTAATCGCCGCCCATTCTAAGGCTTGATTCAGCCGGTCTGAAAATAACTTTCGGTTGGGAAGATTGGTCAGGGTATCATGATAGGCTTGGTGGCGTAATCGGTCTTCTGAAACTTTTAATTCTTGATAAGACTGAGCTAACTCTGAGGCGGTTCGTTTGAGTTCTTCTTCCATTTTTTTGCGTTCAGTGATATCTCGAATCACCCCAACCAAGAAGACATTACCCGCTGAATCTTTATGCAAAGACCGTTTTGTTGCAATATAATGTATGCTTCCTGTGGCATCGGTTAACTTGGCTTCATTTTCATGAGGTAAACCTGTGGTCAAGACCCATTCATCTTCTTGCCAAAAAAGATTGGCTTCATCGGTGGAAAAAATTTCATAATCGGATTTTTCGAGAACCCCTTGTAAAGGATAGCCAATGAGTTGACAATAGGCTTGATTTAAGACAATCCAGCGATGGTTTTGATCCTTCACAAAGATGGGGTCGGGGATAGTATTGATAATTTGGTCTAAAAAGTCTTTGGATTCAGCAAAAGAGCGTTTTAATTTTTCTTCATGATAAGCAATATAAGAGGTGAGCAACCCCGCCGAACATAAGAGGGTTAAGAGGGGAGGAATTAAGGGGACCCACCAGCCCATGAAAAAGAGAACCGTTGCGGTCCCGAACAGGGTGACGGAAGCCAGGAGGATGGTGCCAGTAAGGCGAACCGGCGATCGCCAGGTGGAACTAATGAGGGCACCGGCGATCGCCCACAGCACAATCCACAGCCATTCAATGGGTTCAGACCAGAACAAAATTGAGGGAGGACGGTCATCTAAGGCTGCACTGAGGATTTGGCTGACAAAATTGGCATGAAGCTGGACCCCAAAAACTTTTTTAGGGGCCTGGAACAATACGGCACTATTGGGGGTGTAGAAAAAATCATTGAGACTCGTCGCCGTCGAACCGATCAAGACCACGCGATCGCGTACCCAATCTGCCGGGACCTCCCCCTGTAAAACCTGCCTCATGGACACCTCACGATAAGGAACCAGTTGAGACTGACCCGGGGACCCCACATGAAAATTAGCCAGCACTTGATATCCGCCATTATCTTGGCGGATATAGGGTCCATTATTGGGTTCAAACCAGGGAAAGGTTCGGGGACCCAGTTGGAAATGCTTGGGATGCTCAGGTGAGGGTTGAAGTTTAATCCCTTCGGCTTCCAGATAGAGCAAGGCGAGCTTTAAGGCAAAACTTTGGTAGGATTTCTCGTCACTCCATAGATAAAGCAGATTACGACGGAGTTTGCCATCGGAATCGATCGCCACATTGTTAAATCCCACCGCATCCAATTCGGCCAAGACTTTGGGAGGACGGACCCCAACTAGGTTGGTGGCGATGGGGACCTCTTCAATGCCAATTAGATTCGGGGTGGTAGCAAACACCTGTTGTAACTCAGCATGACCCGGTTCCACGGGAATATCTCGATAGAGATCCAGACCGATCGCCCGGGGAGAGTAGCTATCCAGTTTTTGCAACAGTTCGGCTAAGAGGCGATCGGAAATCGGCCAGGTTTGGAATTCCCGGATATCCGTTTCATCAATTCCCACAATCAGGATGCGCTCATCCGGGGGTTCCGGGGGACGCCACCGAAACATCTGGTCATAAGCGGCCCATTCCAGAGACTGCAACAGTCCCGTAGAGCGCAGAACCAACAGGAAGCCAGCTACACCGACAACAGCCTTAAAGGGAAGCCAGATGCTCCCACTCCAGTCGGGAAGTCTATGTTGCCACCGTTGCCGCAGGGAACTCCAGAGTAGTTTTGGACCTTTAAGGGGCTGAATTTTCATGAAATACCGGCTTTTGATGGAATTTAATCTGCTCAGAAGGAGGACTGGGATCCGGACTTTCCCAGTGCGAGTCCAGCCTCAAACCGCATTGGGAATTTCTCGGATCCAGGGGTTCAGGGTGGGTTAGGAACCCGGTGAGACATTTTTAAAGTTAGTTGGCCCTTGATAGCCCGATAATTCCGCTAATTCCGAGAGCGATCGCACCCCGGAATACTGTTCCCCGTTAATGATCCATGTGGGATATCCCTGAATTTGAGCCTCTCGGCAGAGTTGAGGCCGGGGATTTTGGCCTGCGGGATCGCATTCAACGTAGTCAATCTCACTCATCGCTTGTTTTCCAAACAGTTCCTTTTGTTCATGACAGAAAGGACACCAATAGGCACTATAATCTTTCGCCCCTACGGCAGTGAGATGTTGAGCTAAGGCGATTTCAGATTCACCGGATGAGGTGGAAATCGGCCAGCCTGCATTGGAGGGAGGGCGTCCAGCCGGACGCTGAACGATCGAGTTGTCTGCGGAAACTGTGGTCCCTGGGTTATTGACACTGGCATAGACCCCCAAGGCTCCAATCAGGGTAATCATGCCGACAATAATGCCGATAAAGAACAGTTGACCGCGATCGGGCCAATCTCGCCCAATAATGGTTAAGACAAACAGCAAGACTGAAAATACTGCCGAAACCAGACAATAAGGACAGACCGCTTGCAGGGTAAAAAACATGACATAAGTCAGGTATAGACTAAACACAACCATAGAGGAGGCGATCGCAAACATCAGCAACCAGGTTGTGTTGTCTACCTGCGACTTCAAATCTTTTTGGGTCTCTTCTTTGACCAAGAGGGGAGCAAAGGCCAAAATCGCCATTGTGGTATAACCTAAAAACCCAAAGAGGGTTAAGGGCAACCCAAAGATTTTGGCATATTCGCTTTCTAAGACAATTTGGCAGCCGGTGGTGGGACAAACTGCCGCAGCGGAGCCGGTAAACTCAACCACGGTCAAAAAAGCGGTTTCTAAAGCCCCCAAAACTGCGATCGCGCCGATGATATAACGCGACCAGCGGTAAATCCACGGAGTAGAACGTCGGCGTCTCATAAGAAAAATTTGGTAATGTGCAAACCGAGAGTTTTTAAACCTCGGAGGAAACGAGCATCACCAGGGTTTAAACCCAGTGAGCATTCATGATGACTATCACGGGGGTGACATTGCCTGGGGTGCTTTTGAGATGCACTTTCCACGGGACAATTACCGCCTCAAAGGTTTTACCCTGTACCCATAGTATTTTTGGGTTAGGTACCCCTTCCCTGGCGGGAGTGATACCCCCTTAACTCATGTTATCGGTCGGTACTAGGGTTGAACAGACGGTCTGAACTGAGCTAAAACTGCTTCACTCTCCAGTTTTAGCGCCAGGAACTCGCGAATCATTCTTTGAGATCCGGCTTCGGGTCAGAAGGGGACAAGTTTTTGTCCGGGGAAGCATCTTCCCATGAGCAGTCGGGAGCATCTTGCTCTGTTGTCTTTAATTTGGGCCTAAAGATGTTAGGGATGATGCCCCTTTTCCGGAGAGCGACTGGTTCAGAATCGCTACTCTCGACGAAGGAGCCCTCTTGATTGCTCAAGCCGCAAAGCCAGGACAATTTGATTGTGGCATATTCACTTAGGGGGAAGGGGGAATGATCCAGATGGAAGGAGGAACCCGGCAGGATGAAGGGGAGGGATAGGGGGATGAAGGGGGAGGGATAGGGGATGGGGGATGAAAAAGGATGTCAGGAAATCGGATGACTAGAGCAGAAATCGGGCTCAAAATGCTGGATCAGGATGAGGGATGAATTTTTCCCCTGCATCCTGATGTCTTCCTCAAGTTGTTTTCAAAAGGCCCTCACCCCGAATGAAGCTTGATAGCCGCCAGTGACGAGGGTGGAGTTTCTAGGGAGAGACTCCGGCGAGTGGCTTCTACAAACTGACTGACTCGGATCGGATCAACGGGTTGTTCCAGTTGTCCATGTCGTTTGAGGGAACTACAGACAATGACCCCATTGGCTGCCTGCATTAAGGTAGAAATATTCTCCCAGTTGGCACCGCTGCCAATAAAGACCGGAGTGCCTTTAGCCGCAGCGATCGCCAGTTCTAAATCTTCAAAAGAAGGCGGGTTCCCGGTGGCCCAACCGGAGAGAATCACCCCATCGGCTAAACCGCGCTCAATGGTTTCTTGCACAGCAGTGGTGAGGTTGGGGGAACCCAAGGGCCGCGCGTGTTTCACCAAAACATCCGCCAGAATTTTCACCTCGCTGCCGAGTTCTCGCCGATAGCGTAGCAGTTGGTGCGCTTGTCCTTCGATTAAGCCTTGATCCGTCGCCATGACCCCAGTGAGGACATTGACTCGGATAAAGCTCGCACCGACACAGGAGGCGATCGCCAATCCACTCAAGGCGTCATTTCGCAAAACGTTGATTCCGATCGGCACCGTTACCAAGTTCATCAGCCGATCCACGATCAGGGTCATGGCACTCACGACGGCTGGATCGACCTGGCCGTTCGTAAAGGGAGCATCAAAGAAATTTTCGACAATAATGCCATCAACCCCGCCTGATGCCAACGCTGTGGCCTCTCGCTCGGCTCGCTCAATGACAGTTTTGAGGCTGCCCCCCCACCTCGGAGAGGTCGGCAGGGGCAGTAAATGGACAACACCAATAATCGGATTCGGGGTTTTGAAGAGCTGTTTTAAGTCCACGTTGTTACTATCTCGGACGCCACAAGAACGTTCGGTCAACCAATATACTGACCAAGACTTTTAAGTAAGTCTTGACCCGCTTAAAGCGGGACTGTTGGATTCCGGCCTGGAGTGCGATCGCGATTCCTCTAGCCTAATAAATTAAGCCGGTATCGCTAGGTCAGACCCAGGCAGGTTTTTACCAACTGAGGACCCGAGGCGTGCCTCGGATTGCCTCCCTGAGTCGTTAGACTCACTCGTGCCACTATGTTCATTGTACTGCCGTGGCGAACGAAAGCTATCAAGTCATTACATCTGGTAGATGTAATGACTTGGGAAAATTACATCTACCAGATGTAATGACTGAAACCGCCCAGGTTAAGTTTTGTAGCATCGGCCCCAGTATCGGGACAAATACGGAGAATAGGGCGATCGCCCTTCCCGGGGATAAAATGTTGATACCTGTTTTAATCCAGGGTTTTTTTGGGGATGTTTTGCCGCAAATGTCCGGAAGAGTCTCCAAAAGCAATGAAAAATTTAAGGATTGACATCCGTGCAATCACTGAGTTAAGATAGAACTCGAAAGCACAAGCGACATCCCCTAGGCCGTCGCTACTACCAGAATTAGAAGTTCCAAGGGCATGACAAACCCCCAGCGCCTCAATCGGGGACACCCCTGGAAGCATTCACAGTGTTCATTGTTCACCCTCGGTCTGGGTTAGAGATACTCTAGCCCAGCTTTTTTTTGGAAATTATTCTGGAATCCTCAAGGGCAGTAGCGATCGCCTAAAATTCCGATTACCATAAAAAAATCAACCCACCGGGTACTGTACGGCCCCAGGCATCGATTATGACTGTAGCAAAACCCATTGCAGCTCGCTCCAAAAAAACGCGCATCCCCCATCGCATCGCCAACTGGCTGGAAACTCACTGGGTCACCCCTGCTTATGCCGGTTGGTTACTCTTAATCCTAGCGATATTTTTCTTTGGCGCGGCCACGAATACAATGGCCGGATGGCTATATGTGATCAGTGGCGTGAGTTTTGCCTTGTTGGGAACGGCTGCAATTTTGCCGGTGCGATCGCTGCGGGATTTACAAGTCCAGCGCGCTACCATTGAACCCGTCAGCGCCGGGGAAGACCTCACCCTGGACCTGGCGATCGCCAATCAGACAGCCAAGCCAAAAACCTTGGTCCAAGTCGAGGACCTAATTCCTTTTGTCTTGGGAAAACCCATGAAAGCTGCGATCGAAGAAATCCCCCCTAATAGCATTCATCATTGGGTCTACTACTACCCCACCCAACGGCGCGGGATTTATCGCTGGCATGAGGTCCAGTTAAGATCAGCCACTCCCCTGGGGTTATTTTGGTGCAGGCGATCGCGCCAGGTCCCGGCTATGGCAGTGGTCTATCCTCAAGTTTTACCCCTGAGTCACTGTCCTCTGGTCGATCGCATGGGTCAAGAAGATAGCCTCCTGGTTCATAGCGATCGGCGCGCTGAAATGGCAAGCGAAGGCATCACCCGCACAGTCCGACCCTACCGATATGGAGACCCCACTCGCTTAATCCATTGGCGCAGCAGTGCGCGCTTCGGGGAACTGCGGGTCCGCGAATTAGAAGTTTCTACCGGGGGACAAGAAGTGATTATTGCCCTCGATAGCGGCAGTTTTTGGAATTTTGAAGATTTTGAAGCAGCGGTAATT
This sequence comes from Laspinema palackyanum D2c, assembly GCF_025370875.1. Classification (NCBI taxonomy): domain Bacteria; kingdom Bacillati; phylum Cyanobacteriota; class Cyanophyceae; order Oscillatoriales; family Laspinemataceae; genus Laspinema; species Laspinema palackyanum. Next base: position 324,523 of record NZ_JAMXFD010000004.1, on the reverse strand, counting down.
GCGGCAGCTTCTTTATACTGCTATGCCGAACGCTGCCAACTCAATGTCCGACTCTGGACGGCAGGAACCGGGTTGGTGCATGGCAATAACCGCGTCTTAGAAGCCTTAGCTGCCACTCAATCTTCAGAAAAAGAGCCAACCGTAGGAGAACCTCCCTTTTTACCCTTAATCTGGCTGACTCAAAATAGCGCCAGTGTGAATCAGTTACCCCGAGGCAGTCGCTGGGTCTTCTGGCCGTCGGAGGGTCAAAAAGCCCCAGTGAATCCCAATTTTCTAGGTATAGAAATTCAAGCGGATAAACCCTTGCAGCTTCAGTTGCAGTCATCGGAAGGATGAAGGTGAAACACTCATCCTTGATGGTTTTATGGGGTTTGAGTGGCTAATACCGCTTCACAAATAGGCGATCGCAGGGCTTCTACATAACTCGGCCACCCAATTAAAATCGGTTGTTTGTGGATTAAGGTATCGGAAGAGAGGGCGGAGGGTTCAAAACTCAGGGGTTTTCCCTCTAAATCACAACAGACTAACCCGGCAGCTTTAGCAAGGGCCACGGGACCGGCGGTATCCCACAGTTTGACTCGACCATTGAGATAGAGATAGAGTCCGGCGCGTCCAAAAATGACTTCCATCACTTTCAAACCAAAACTGCCGAGGGAGGAATAACAGACTCCCGGGACTAATTGGGCGATCGCCTCCCCAAAATTCCGTTGGTCCCGGTCCCCCAGCATAATCGGACAAGCGGAGGAGTTCGGTGGCGGAGGTTCTACGGGAGATAAGGGTTCCACTGCTGAACCCCCGACCGCTTGAAACAGTCCCCAATCTGTCCCGCCATAATACATCTGATCTAAAGCTGGGGCGTAAATCCAACCGGCGATCGGTTGAAAATTTGAGAGTAAGCCAATCATCACGGAGTAATGGGGCTTACCTTGAATAAATCCTTCGGTCCCATCCAAGGGATCAATGCACCAGAGTTGTTGGCGATCGCCATTAAATGCCAGTCGCGATCGTTCGTTTTCTTCCGTAATAATTCCATCTTGGGGAAATAACTCAGAAAATCCTCTGGTTAACAGGCAGTCGAGTTCCCGATCCACACTGGTGACATAATCTTCTGGCCCTTTTTCCGATACCGAGTAGGGTTGTTTCGCCAACGCTTCAGCCCGGGTCCCACATTGGTAGATTAATTCTCGGATTTTTCGCTCTAGCTCAACGGAGAAAGTTTGCATATAAGCAGTATCAATAGGATTTGACTCAGGCTTATTCTAACCCCAGGACTTGTTTCTGAATAATCTTGGGGCTAATCACACGATTGTGTTTTCGATGGGTGATTCCCAGGAGTCATAAATGAGTCGAGGGCCAATCAGGATGGATTGAGGCGATCGGCTTTAGATGAAGTTGTTCATCTGGTCGATTGCCTGGTCTAGCAACTGTGCCAGGTCAAATTTTTCCTCGGCAGCGAACTGGGAACGAAATTTCTCTCAGTGGGCTTTGGCCTCTTGTTGTTTTCCTTGCAAGGCTAGAATGCTGGTGATGCTGTACGGATCCTCAATATCCTCCGGCTGATGGGAAATTCTCTCCTCATACTCGTCTAACTGTTGTTGAGGTTTTTGATTTCCCCCCAGCATGAAACCGAAGAGTTCTCCGGGTTAAGGAACCAAAGATTTCGGATCGGTTGTTTCTGTTGGTTCTATCCCCAAAAAGCTGTGAATTTCTTGAGTGAGCTGGAGTTTTTTATCATATCCGGAACTGTTATAGGGCATTAAGGCAAAGGTTTCTTCAGAGGTGAGCATCACTTTGATGACATAGGATTTGCGACCAGTCTTGCGACTAACACTCGTTTCCACATAACACCGGGCAATATTCCGGAGGGGATGTTCAATCCGTTTGGTCCCCAAAAGTCCTCGCCAAGTCAGAATAAATTGATCGGAGAGTTTATCCAATTTTAGGATAATGATTTCGCCGAAGCCGGTAATGATTAACAGACCTAACCCACACAACGAGAGGAAGGATCTAATCATCAACCCAAACATATTTCGAGAGATCGCCAAGTTGAATTGGGTTGAATCTTGCACAAATTGGTTGATCAGATCGGCTTGTTTCTGATGAGAGGGGCGATCGGAACTCCAAAAATCATGAAGGGGAATGAGTTTTCCTGGGAGCAGGAGAACGAGTTGGTAAGGGGTATTCCTGCCCCTGCTGTTACGCGAGACAACCTTGGCCCCTTGTAAGTCTTTTAGAGGAAAGGTTTGGCGGCGGGTTTGCCAGAAACTGGACTGGGTGATTTCACAGTGCCCAGAATCGGGCAGGCGATCGCAGATCATACGGTATCTCCCTATCTTTTGACTCTCAGCCACCCCGATACTTATCACTATCCCCCCAGCCATCCAAATCAACAAGGGGATGATGTGTAGTTTTAACTGAGTTGAGGTTCGTTGTATAATTTTCATCTCCACTCCCCCGATATTCCTGGCCGCAATTCTATCTCTCCCTAAACAGAAAAAACGGGCTAACCTATGGTAGGTTAACCCGTAATTCAAGGGAACGCGCTCTATGTTTACTGAACAACGAGCTTAACGTTAGCGTTTTGCAGACCGGGACGACGAACTTCATTGAGAGTCTTATTAACCGCGTACTTCTGGTTAATGGCGTTGATCAGTTCGGTCTGGTTGTGCTTCTTAGCAACACCCCACAGGTCAGCGATCAAGTCGTAGGTGCCGTCGCTGTTGCGAGACCAGCCCAGATCATATTCGCCTTCGAGAACTGCAACCAAGTCGGAACGAACACGCTGGCCGTTGTAACCACGAACGTCCGCATCGGATTTAACGCTGATGCCTAAGTCGCGCAGAGAAGTCTTGAGGATTTCGGCATCGGTGATTTTGGTACGAAGAGTGCTAAAGTGAGACATTGGATTTCCTCCAGTAAGATAGTTAAAGAAACGACAACATTTGGGTTTGAAGGGAACCGCGATAGCGGTTTTCGGACACTGCTAACCCGATATATGTGGGTTAGCCTTTGCTCCTGGAAAATCCAGGAGAAAGCCTTTAGAACTCCATGCGCTGGTATTCAGCGACGGAAGAAGCAGCTGGTCTAGCTCGCTGTCTGGCCCAATCTCTCAGGGCAGAGACCTGTTCGGTCATCGTCTTCGACAGCGGTAGCGTAGACTTAATCGAAGCGATGATGTCTAGCTGCGTAAATTCTCTGTCTTGAGCAAACGCCTCGTACATGGCTGCAATCACAGCTTGTTCGATTTCTGCCCCGGAAAATCCATCCGAGACTTTCGCCAATTGCTCGATATCGAAGCGATCGATCTCTCGACGCCGTTTGCTCAAGTGAATCTTAAAAATTTCTTGGCGTTCTTCGTTGTTAGGCAGGTCAACGAAGAAGATTTCATCAAATCGTCCCTTTCTGAGGAACTCACCCGGTAGCCGTTCGACACGGTTGGCTGTAGCCATCACGAACACGGGGGAGGTTTTTTCTTGCATCCAGGTCAGGAATGAACCAAAGATGCGACTAGAGGTGCCTCCATCAGAGTCCGATGACCCACCGCTTCCACCAAATGCCTTATCTAATTCATCGATAAATAGCAGCACTGGGGAAATGGATTCGGCTGTTTTCAAGGCGTTGCGAAGGTTGGCTTCCGATCGCCCCACCATCGAACCGTCATACACTCGACCCATATCCAATCGGAGTAAGGGTAAACCCCATAGGCGGGCGGTCGTTTTGGCAATCATTGACTTGCCGCAACCCGGAACCCCCAGAATTAACATTCCTTTCGGTTGAGGTAAACCATATTCTCGCGCCCTTTCAGTAAAGGCATTGGACCGTTGTCTGAGCCAGCGTTTCAGTTCTTCGAGACCGCCGACGGAATCTAGGGTTTCATCCTCTTCTATATAATCGAGAATCCCATTACGTCGAATGAGTTGTTTTTTCTCGGATAGAACGATTTCTACTTCAGATTCTGTCAGTTTCCCACTGGTGACTTGGGCTTTGCGATAGACTTTTTCGGCTTCATCTCGCGTTAGACCTAGGGCGGCTTTTAAAAGTTTTTCCCGCGTTTCAGTCGTGATTTTGCGAGTCCGACTCGTCTCTAGTTGCTGGGATAGCACCTGATTGAGTTCTGCCAAATCCGGCAGAGCAAAGTCAATGACGACGACTTCTTTCTCAAGCTCGATGGGAACTTGCTGGAGCGGTGACATTAGGATGATGGCTTTTTGCGTGCCTTTAAAGCTGGCGATCGCATCTCTCAACCACCGAGTGGTTGCTGGAGAATCGATAAACGGATGTAAATCTTTGAAGATAAACAAACCAGGCTCGCGTTGCCTTACCACCCACTCAATGGCCGCTTCTGGCGACACAGTATTGTGTTGGGTAACGTTGCGGGGTTGACCATACTCCACGATCCCGTGCGTCACAGTCCAGATAAAGACTTTACGCTGGGGCTTGATCTGAGCAATCGTTGCGATCGCCTGCTCGGCCCGTTCTTCCTCGGAGGTCACGAGGTAGATTAAAGGATATTGAGCTTGGATTAAGATATTGAGCTCTTCTTTCATGACCATCGACCTTCTACAAACGGTGCCAACAATATTGCTAGATCTTTATTGCCCCTGGGTTTGGATGCGGAGCATTAAATTTACTTCCCGGTGGAAGTGTTTGGGTTTAGCAGGGAACGAGTTGTTCCTCACCTTGTTGATCGGTGTTCGCGGTGACCGCTGGCACTTTCTCAACCGTCAACCCTTCGTCAGCCAATATACTCGGCTGGTTTTTGAGGGATACCATTTCTCCATCGCGCATCACGATTGAGCTGGTGCAGTCGGGACAGTTATAGACCCTATGGGTGCGCCCGTGGAATGACTCTAGTTCGTCTACCACGCCGGGATGAGTCAGGTAAAAATCTATGGCTCGTTCGGCAATGGTTGACATTGGCTCGGAGTCTACTGCGGCTCGTATTTTGAGCTGGCGATGCAGTTCTGGTGGCAGATACAATGTAACCTTTTGCTTGTCTTGCATAGGACGCTGAATTGATTTACCCGGGTATGTGAACCATGTTAGCGATTCCTTTTCAGACTGTCAAGATGCTAAACCACTTTGATGGCACTATTGTAATATTTCGTTACAATTGCCGGGGGAAATTCAGGGGAGTTGAGGGCCATTTTTCCTCGGTTTTACGCTATTAGTAGAGATGAAATGCCGTGTTAATACTAGATATGGTGTCAACGACCTTGATGCGGGGAAATGCGGTTATGGGAGGCGATCGGGCTTCAAAATGGGAGTTCAGAGGATCCAAAAACCCGATAATAGGATCCATTTTGCATAAAAACCCGCAGGCTGAAGCCTGGGGCTACACGGACGAAGCCTGCCTACGCAGGCTGAAGAGTTAAGTCTTTGACAACCGGATGAGGAGCCAACCCGTCCACTAGAGGCTCCATTATCTCTGTAGGGGCGATTCGCGAATCGCCAGTCCATATTTACAGGCGATTCCCGAATCGCCTCTACATTTATAGATGCAGTCCATAAAAACCCGCATGAGGAGCCAACCCGTCAAATAGAGGCTCCATGATCTCTGTAGGGGCGATTCGCGAATCGCCAGTCCATATTTACAGGCGATTCCCGAATCGCCTCTACATTTATAGATGCAGTCCATAAAAACCCGCATGAGGAGCCAACCCGTCAAATAGAGGCTCCATGATCTCTGTAGGGGCGATTCGCGAATCGCCCCTACATTTATAGATGCCTAAATAAAAACCCGGCTATACGGACGAAGCCAGCCTTCGCTTTTCTGGAGAATTTTATAGACCTTTGACAACCGGATTTCGTATCAACCGTTATATGTGGGTTCTGTCCGTGGGTAAGTCACTTGACCCGATCGCCACTTAGGAGCGATCAATCAATCTATTACTCTCCTGTGCGCCTTATGATTGCTGTAGGGACTTTGAACAGAGCCGCGAACGAACTGTAGAGGTGCTTGCGAAAACGGGCGGCCCCACCTGAGTAGATGGCCGTTTACCCATTTTAGAAGTCCCTTCTCCGGTTCGGGAAATTTCAAAGTAGGAGAGGATGGATGGAGTTAGAAAATTATTTTGATAAATTAGCTGCCGATGATATTCGCCTGAAAGGAACGCGGATCGGCATCGAGCATATTCTGTATCAGTATATTCATCGCGGTCAAACCCCAGAGGCGATCGCCGAACAGTTTCGCACGGTCACCCTAGAACAAGTTTATGCGACGATTTTGTACTATTTACAGAACCAAGAGGCGATCGCTGCCTATCTGAGCAATTGGTTGACTTGGAGCCACCAGATGCGGGAAGAACAACGGAAAAATCCCCCTCCATTTATCGAGAAGCTACGCCAGTTTAAAGCTGAAAAATTGGCTGCTGGCGATCGCAGCATCGTGCGGATGTAACCATTGAAGGCGCAACCTCAAGCCTTGACTAGGCTGATGGACAAGAAACTGGGACGGTTTGCTCAATTCCCGATAGGTGGATCCGTCCCCGGTGGGTAGAAATGGTGCTGACAAGGCGTAAATCCTCATCTGCTGGGTCCAGCCTTGCCAGACCAATGCCAGGGAATGTTAGGGGAGTTGGCGATCGCCTCGTTATGGTAGAATCGTGGGGCTTCCTAGTCAATTGCTTATGACCCTTGGGCGATCGATTTGTCGAATAGCGATTTTTGGGACAATTTGTGTTGGGGCTTCCCTCTTCTTGCCGGAGGTGACCCTCACGGTCGCTTTTTTATCTACAGACGAAGGTAAAAAGTTTTTGACAAAAGTAGCCGCCGGAATGATTACCAGTGTGACGGCGGGAAATACGGCAAATGCTATTGATAATTTTGACCCAAGTCGTTCTGATTACGTTCGGTTACAAAATGAGGATTTAATTCGAGTTTCTGGGAAGGCGATCGCGCAAATTATTTCTATCGCTTCCGAAAATAGAGCATATAATGGACACACTCGCAACCATCTCAAAAAGATAGCCGCCAAAGCCACAGAAGCATGGGTTAGCTTGGCACGTTCTGAATTTGCTAATTCTAAATATAAAGAGTTAACCGAGGGAGAAATTCCTTTAGTTATTACTCCTACCGAAGACGGATTAACCCAAGCTAAAATTTTGAAAGTTGAAGAGTGGCGCACTATTTTTGCAAAATTAGATTTAATGGCGGTACCCCAAGGCAAAGGGGTCGATTTAACGAGTGATGTGCGCCAATATGTGGCGGAATTACTCCATGAAGAATTTCCAAAAATCTTGCGAGAAGCATTAAAACAAGATTTCAAGGCAGACGGTAAAGCCTTTGCTGGATTAATGATTCAACTGATGACTGGAATTCGGCAAGAAGTATTAACGACTCAACGAAAAATTCGTAAACATCGCAAAACGAGCCTCACCCTCTTAAAAGAATTGCGACAACTTAAAAAGCAGTTAACCGGAACTGAACAACAGATAGAGAAAGTATTTATCGCTATTTCTGACCAGATGCAGACCGGGTTTGAGAAACTTTGCCAGGAGTTTGGAGTTGTTGAGACAAACATCAACAAAACCCTGCAACAGTTGCAAGATGTTTTGACCGAAAGACTCGATGAGCAATCCCAAAAACTCGACGATATCATCGAGTTAATTCAGCCTCACCCCAGCCAAAGTATTGAGAATAAATTACTGAAAGCCTTACTACAGTTAGATTATGATAAACAGGCAAATTTGTTTAAAGAATTTGTGGAGAATCATCAAATTGGAGCCTGTTTAATTCATGGTTCACTTGAAACAGCACCGCGTTGGCTGCTCAATCGCCTGATTCGGAACGTACCCAATGGCAATACATCAAATTATGTTAAAAAAATTAAGTTTTCTCGCCGAACTCATAATAGCTCGTTAGATAGTATTTTTCAAGAAATTAGTCGCAAATTTGGAATCAATAAAACCAGTTCAGTCACAGCAATTCATCAGAGTATTTGTGAGCTTTGGCAATCTCAAACGGTAATTTTAATTGTTGAAAATACTCAGGACTTCGAGGAATCTTATCTTGAGGCATTCCTGCAAGAATTTTGGCAACCCCTCGCTAATTTAGCAAATCGAATGGGAACGCCTGATGAAAATTACAGCTTACTTTTATTTTTGCTTGATGAAGATGGATTTACAAATGAGTGGAACATTACTTGCACTCAAGACCCAACCTCAAATCTGGTCCCAGAAACATTGATTAAATTTATGGAAATACAGCCACTAAAACGCAAGCAATTATCGACTTGGCTAGAATTATATTGTTGTGCGGAAAACCTAATACAATATAGAGAGAGTTTAGTGGATGAGGTTTTTCGAGACAGTGAAAATGGAGTTCATCAATATCTCTTTGAAAAAATTTGCTCTCTCTGTCAAATTACCTGGGAAGAATGTGAGTCAAAATGGCTGAAATATTAAAACCACCCACAGAAAATCTGCACTATACCGGAAAAGTGCATCCTCCTGATGACCATCGGGATGATAATGGACAGCGAGTTTATCCCTATTTCCCCAGTGAGGAACTGATTGAAGCGGTTAATTTAGCCATTACCTTACAGCGTCCTTTGCTGCTGCAAGGGGAACCCGGTTGTGGTAAAACTAAATTAGCGCAAGCTGTCGCCTATGAGCTGGGATTACCCTATCTCTGCTGGACGATTAAATCCACCAGTCGCGCCCAAGATGGACTCTATACCTATAATAATTTAGGCAGACTGCGGGACTCTCAATTACTGACTTTCGGTCAATTCAGTACCCCAGAAGAAATCAAGCAGATTAAGGACCCTAAAACTTATATAGAATGGGGTAAAATTGGGGAGGCTTTTATTAGCGAAAAACCTACGGTTTTATTGATTGATGAAATTGATAAGGCTGATATTGATTTTCCCAATGATTTATTATTGGAGTTGGATGAAAAACGCTTTACTATCCCGGAAACTAAGGAAGAAGTAATTGCTAAACATCCTCCGATTATCTTTATTACCAGTAATCAGGAACGAGATTTACCGGATGCTTTTTTGCGACGCTGTTTATTTCATTATATTCAGTTTCCCAACACAGAACAGTTAATTCAGATTATTATTGCTCGTTTTTTTGGGGTTCCCCAGGATAAATCAACCATTTCAGAACCGGAAAATCAGTTTATTCAAGAAGTGGTAGCGAGGTTCTCGAAATTGAGGGAATTTTTGGGCGAGGAAAAACGACAAACGGGTAAAAATATCAGTACCAGTGAGTTGATTGATTGGTTTGATGTCCTGCGTCGGCATCCTCATGATGAAGTCCTGAAACAGTTACAGGGTCAACTTCCCTATTTAGGGGTTTTACTGAAAAATTGGGAGGACCACCAGCGTTATCTAAGTAAATTTAGGGGGAATCATGAAAATTAATGATTTACCCCTGCGAGAGTTATTTGATAAGCTGCGTCAAGCGGGTTTTGTATTGGGGATTGAAGACTATGAATTGCTGTTAGAAGCCTTAATGAAAGGGTTTGGACTCCCTGACGAGGCTACGTTAAAAAGACTCTGCAAAACGTTGTGGATTAAGTCGGTTGAAGAAGAGAAAATTTTCGATGATTATTTTGCCAAGGTAATATCTAAACCCTTTGATAATCCCTTGGTGACATTAGAGAAACCTGTCACCGAACAAGCACCGATTCCGACAACACAGCCACAAGTCCAATTGACCCCAACAAAGTCTCTACTGAGGTCCTGGTTAGACTCTCTCAAAAAAAATCTCACTAAACCGACTAATGAGCCATTAAAAAATCAACAATTAGAAGCAGAAAATCAACCGATTCCAGAAAGTCAAGAACAACCACCAATTCAGCCATCTTATCAAGTTGACAGCAGAGAATCTGCTGATCCAGAATTTTCGCCAGAGGTAGCGTTAGAAATGGATGATGTAGTGCAGTTAGCAAAAACTAAAACCCGTGAACAATTCGACTCGGATGGGGATTCGTCTTTTTTGTTGTTTTCGGATTATTTACCGTTAACGAAAAGACAAATGAAACAAACTTGGCGTTATTTACGCCGTCCCATTCGAGAGGGTCCGTTAGTTGAATTAGATGTGACAGCAACTATAGAAAAGATTATCCAAGATGGGTTTTTCTTGGATCCAGTTTTAGTGCCGAAACGGAGGAATCGAGTTGAGTTGGTTTTGCTGTTGGATGTTGATGGTTCAATGGTGGCTTTTCATTCTTTAGGGGATAGAATTAAAGAAACTGCCATGCGGGGGGGACGCTTAGGGGCATCGCGGGTTTATTATTTCCATAATTGTCCGGTGGATTATGTTTATGGGGGTCCGGGATATTCTCCAGCGGTGAGGGTGGAGGAGATGTTAAGCGGGTTATCTCCCAATCGCGCCTGTCTGCTGATTTTTAGTGATGCGGGAGCGGCACGGGGGGGCTATAGTGAAGATAGGTTAGAATTGACTGAGCGATTCTTGCAGCAGTGTCAACAACGCTTACGTTATCTGGTTTGGGTGAATCCTGTACCGAAGGAACGGTGGGGAATGACGACGGCTCGGGAAATTGCTAAGTTAATCCCGATGTTTGAATGCGATCGGCTTGGATTACAAAATGCCGTCAAGGTATTACGGGGTAATCCAGGAAATCAATCATAAATTTATAGTGTTTTCATATAAACACAATTAATAAGGGGGACTTTGAATCTAAAACCAAAGAGAAATTACTCACAATTATAATTGATTTTTTAGGAGATAATTAAACCATGAATGAAATTATTTTTTTAGTAGAACATGATGTTGAAGAAGGATATGTCGCTCAAGCATTAGGAGTGTCAATTATCACTCAAGCCGATAATTTAGATATGCTTAAATTAGAGGTTAGAGACGCGGTGCATTGCCATTTTCCTAATGAAGAATTACGACCCAAAATTATCCGACTTCATATTGTTCAAGAAGAGGTGATTGCCTCATGAAACTACCGAGAAATTTATCGGGTCAGGATTTAGTAAAGGCCCTTAGAGTATTTGGTTATGAAGTCAGCCATCAAACAGGGAGCCATATTCGACTAACAACACAATATAATGGAGAACATCATCTTACTATACCCGCTCATAATCCTCTAAAGATTGGTACGTTAAATGCCATCTTAAAGGGCATATCTAATCACCTCAATATAAATCGAGAGGACTTGCTAACTCAATTATTTAGATAATTACTTTTCTTGGATAAACATAAAATTCAGTGTTGAATTACCGCAAATAGGATGCAATCAGGATACTTCACCCAACAAATAAATTTTAATTTCAATAAAAATCTAGGCAATACTCATGAAACTGAAAGACGAATTGCAACAAAGACGAGATGAAATTTTAGCTATTGCACAACAGCATGGCGCGTTCAATGTGCGGATATTTGGTTCCGTGGCGAGGGGAGAAGAACGGGAGGATAGTGATATTGATTTTTTGGTGGAGATGAACAGTCATTGCAGTTTATTGGATAGAATTGCCTTAATCCAAGACTTAGAGGACTTGTTACACCGAAAAGTTGATGTCACGACGGTTAAAAACTTACGGGAGTATTTTAGAGAACGGATTATCAATCAGGCGATTCCGCTATGACAGATGATGAAATATATTTACAAGATATTTATCAACGCATCTGTCGGATTGAGACTTATTCAGAGGGAGGGAGAATAGAATTTATGCAATCTCTTTTGATTCAGGATGGGGTGATTCGTAGTTTTGAAGTGATTGGAGAAGCCGTTAAGCGACTTTTTCCAGAGTTGAGGCAAAGTTATCCAGAGATTCCTTGGCGCAGAATGGCGGGATTGCGAGATGTGCTGATTCACGACTACGACGATATTAATTTAGAAGAAGTTTGGAATGTTGTTGAACAGAATTTACCGGAATTGAAACAAAAAATATTAGTAATTTTATCGGCACTTAATTATGAAAATTAAAGAACAATTGCAACAAAGACGAGATGAAATTTTAGCCCTTGCACAACAGCATGGGGCGTTTAATGTGCGGATATTTGGTTCCGTGGCGAGGGGGGAAGAACGGGAGGAGAGTGATATTGATTTTTTGATAGATTATGATTTAGCTAAAATATCTTCCTGGTTTCCGGTGGGACTGATTCAAGATTTAGAACAACTCTTAAATCGCAAAGTTGATGTAGTCACGACTAAATCATTACATTATTTTATTCGGGAAAAAGTTATAGCAGAGGCGATTAGTTTGTCAGATTTTGGCAATCATTAAAGGATTAAAATGGAATCCCACTCATGAAACTGGAAGCCGCTCAACGTCGGATTAATGCTTTTAAAAAAAGGTTTGGTGACCCTCACCTTTTTTTGGCTTATCATGCGGCTTTACCTTTAGCCCTAACTCCCGATTTGCTTTATCGGATTTGGGCAAATTTTCGGCGGGATATTCATGATAATTTTATTGATATTCCTTGGATTGCGGTTTCCGATTTAATTCTATCCAGTTTATGTGATGATGTGGGGCATGAATTGTATGAAATGGATGCCACAGTCCGCCAAGAATTGTTAGACCAGTTCAAAGCTAATCCTCGATTTACAGAAAAACGCCTCAAGGAAGTGGCGAGTTTTTTATTGCAGTATGTGCAGCGCGATTTAGACAGTCAAGATAGTTATGACCGGGAGTTTGCCCAGTCGCAAAGTTGGGCGGCTTGGGCTTATAAAAAACCAGAGAAATCGGTGGAGTTATTGGCAGCGGCTTTCCAGCGGGCGTATGAAGAAAACCCCAGGGATTTAATGCGGCTTTCTACCCTGACGGAGATGATTCATCAACCGATTGAGGAGTTTGACCGCCTGCGAATTTTTGCAAGGGCGATGGGTCATTATCGACGCCAGAAGTTTGAGGAAGCGAAGGCAGAAATTGTCAAGTTACCGACTGAGGGTGGGGGGGTTTCTTTGGGTCGCAATATTGTGATTCCCCTTCCCCGGGAGTTGTTACCTGTTATCAAAAATGTCGAGGATGAAAGAAATCCGAAGAAAATCGCTGAGTTGCTGAAAGTTCTTGCAAATACTCAATTTGAATATACCCGTAGGCAGGCGATTGAGAGTTTAGGGGAAATCGGTGTCGGAAATCCTCAAGCTATTGCTGGGTTGATTCAAGTTATTCAAAATACTCATGATGAAGTTAACCGTAGGCAGGCGATTGAGAGTTTAGGGAACATCGGTGTCGGAAATCCTCACGCTATTGCTGGGTTGATTCAAGTTATTCAAAATACTCAGGATGAATATACTGGGCTGCTGGCGATTGAGAGTTTAGAGAAAATCAACCCCGGAAATCCTCAATCTGTTGCTGGGTTGGTTCAATTTATTCAAAATACTCAAAGTGAATATACCCGTTGGCTGGCGATTGAGAGTTTAGAGAAAATCAACCCCGGAAATCCTCAATCTGTTGCTGGGTTAGTTCAGTTTATTCAAAATACTCAGAGTGAATATACCCGTTGGCTGGCGATTGAAAGTTTAGGCAAAATCGGACAAGGAAATCCTCAAGCTATTGCTGCGTTGCTTCAAGTTATTCAAAATACTCAGGATGAATTTACCCGTAAGCAGGCGTCTGAGAGTTTAGGCAAAATCGACCCCGGAAATCCACAAGCTATTGCTGCGTTGCTTCAAGTTATTCAAAATACTCAGGATGAACTTACCCGTAGGCGGGCAGCTGAGAGTTTAGGCAAAATCGACCCCGGAAATCCTCAAGCTATTGCTGGGTTAGTTCAAGTTATTCAAAATACTCAGGATGAATATACCTGTAGGGAGGCGGCTGAGAGTCTAGGGAAAATTGACCCCGGAAATCCTCAAGTTATTGCTGGGTTAGTTCAAGTTATTCAAAATACTCAGGATGAATATACCTGTAGGGAGGCGGCTGAGAGTCTAGGGAAAATCGGACAAGGAAATCCTCAAGCTATTGCTGGGTTGCTTCACGTTATTCAAAATACTCAGGATGAAGATACCCGTAGGCGAGCGGCTGAGAGTCTAGGGAAAATTGACCCCGGAAATCCTCAAGTTATTGCTGGGTTAGTTCAAGTTATTCAAAATACTCAGGATGAATATACCTGTAGGGAGGCGGCTGAGAGTCTAGGGAAAAT
>NZ_JAMXFD010000004.1:281206-310354 GCF_025370875.1 Laspinema palackyanum D2c | reverse complement strand
GGAAAATTGACCCCGGAAATCCTCAAGTTATTGCTGGGTTAGTTCAAGTTATTCAAAATACTCAGGATGAATATACCCGTAGGCTGGCGGCTGAGAGTCTAGAGGAAATCGGACAAGGAAATCCTCAAGCTATTGCTGGGTTGCTTCACGTTATTCAAAATACTCAGGGATATGCACGTATCCGTAGGCTGGCAATTAAGAGTTTAGAAAAAATCGGACAAGGAAATCCTCAAGCTATTGCTGGGTTGCTTCACGTTATTCAAAATACTCAGGAATATGGACGTATCCGTAGGCTGGCGGCTGAGAGTTTATGGAATATTGACCCTGGAAATCCTCAAGCGATCGCTGGATTAGTTCACGTCATTCAACATACTCGGGATGAATATACCCGTTGGCAGGCGATCGCAAGTTTAAGAAAAATTGACCCTGAAAATCCTAATCTGTGAATCAATGTGCTTTGATTCTTATCACTACCCCGAAACGACCTTACTGTTTCCCCCCTGTGCAATCCATCCGACCCGTGGGTCCATCCAGCCCAATTTGGATTTTAGCAAAAGGCAGAAATTCATCACTCACCGGCAATAACCGTATTTGAATCGACGCTAACCAGAAGGGGAAATCTCCCGCATATTCCTCAATTTGGCCCCCACCGAGACTCGCAGAAGTAGAAAACTCAGTCAGGGGAACAAAGCTTTTTGCTAAAGTTTTTCGGTTTCATCCTCAGAAACCGCTTGCAAAATCTGATGATACAGAGTTTCATTCACCCAATATTGGGCTTCTGCCATCATGGCATTTAACAGGGGTTTGACTTGGGGGATAATCCGGTTCTGTTTGGCTAAAATCAAAATCCCTAAAGTCCCAATTACATTTAATCCTAACCCTTGCGCCACTTTTCTCGCTCTTTTTTCATCCAAGATAACCCTGGGTTTTTGTTCAATCAGTGCTAAAGCAATCACCTCCCTTTCCCCAGCATCTAATTGTGAAGGGATAGATTCTGGCATCTCCTCCACTGGCTGAACCTGAAGCCAACCGGCTTGAATCTCGTTAAGTATCGCTTCGGAGTTGGGAAATCCTGATTCAACTGTTTCGGCATAAACCGCTTGTGGAATGACCATTTCGTTAAACAGGGATTTGAAAATGTCTAAGCGATTGATACTGGCAAAGTTAATCAAAGGGGTCGCATTACAAATTATTTTCAACATCCCACAAGCCTGATTGAATCTCTTGGATGTCCTCGGCTAAATCATCTTGATTGTATTGTCGAACGATATGATTTTCTCCCAAGAGTTTCTGAAAGTCCCATACGGAATAATTTAACAACCGACGGGCTTGGCCAAAGGTAAAGATATTGTTTTGATAGAGTTGCATCGCAATTTGCTCCAAGACTGCGGTTTCACCTTGATTAATTAAGTCTATGGGAATTTCTATGTTGATGGTTTGCATCTCTATCACCTCATTATTTCAGAAAAATTTATATTCCTTGTTCTGTTAACCAAACATCCGCCCAAGCTGCTTCATATTCAGAGAAAGCGGGGATAGGTTCCTCCCCATAATCAATCACAAAATCATATCCAGCCCGGTCATATAGCTGATTTAATAACAGGTTTAAATCGATAATCGGTTCTGTATCCCCGGAACGTAGAGGTAGGGGAAAGGTGGGAATTGTATCGGGTAAATTAAAAAGATATAGGTCCGCATGAGGACGGCGATCGCCTCGACTGACCAGAATCCGATAGTGCGCCTCCACATCGTTTCCTAAAACCGGCATCGGTTCCCCACCGTGCAACAGGTCAATTTCTACCAAATGGGTGCGAGTTCCAAAAATGCGGCTGCGCTTTTCTTCATAGATTTCCCTGCCTTTTCCCCGGCGCTTATTGGCGGGAGAAAGAACCTCGATCGCCGTCACCACTTCCCCAGTTGCCATCTCTCGGACTTCTAAATAGGCTTCCCGAAATTCCATCATCATCGGTACTTGCACCGGAAGGGGTTTTTGAGTCGGAGGTGCTGCCACTGCTACATTAGAATCTCCCGCCGCTGTCGGTTGGCGATGCTGCACAATCACATCGGGGATTCCCACCAATAAGCTATCATTTCCGCTGCTTTCATAGATCCGTTTTTCAATGGCTACGCGATATTTAGGACGCAACTGCGGGACTAATAAATCTGCGATTTCTATCATCAACCGACTATGCACCTCGGGCCAAAAATTCGGTCCTTCTAAATATGGGTCCATTCCTGGAAACGGAGAAGGCATCATTTTCCTCCCGATTTAATCATGTTTTAGACTTAAATCTAACTGCTACCGAGGTCCAACTTTACTCCCGATGTTGCTCTGAATGACTGCGGTGAGTATAGATTTAGGATAGACATAATTCAGCCTAAATCTATACTCAAAATGAGAACTAGAAATTGGTTCTATCGCGATTAGCAACCTTCATCTTCTCAATCACCTCTGCCACCGCCATTGTTCCCAACTCACCGCCTGCGCGGGTGCGAATACTTAACTGATTCGCTTCGACTTCTTTAGCTCCAACCACAGCCATCACGGGAATTTTTTCCTTTTCTCCATTGCGAATCAGCTTACCCAAACGCTCTCCACTGGTATCGGCTTCAGCGCGGATTCCCTCGATTCGCATCAGAGTTGCTACCTCTTTCGCAAAGGGCAGAAATTCATCACTTACGGGCAATAAGCGCATCTGAATCGGTGCTAACCAGAAGGGGAAATCTCCGGCATATTCTTCAATCAAAATTCCAATTAGCCGTTCCAATGACCCAAAAGGCGCACGGTGAATCATCACTGGACGTTTGCGAGTGCCATCTTCTCCCACATATTCTAATTGGAAGCGTTCCGGCAAGTTGTAGTCCACTTGGACGGTTCCTAACTGCCACTCGCGCTCAAGGGCATCCTGGAAAATAAAGTCCAGTTTTGGCCCATAAAAGGCCGCTTCTCCTGGGGCTTCAAAGGACTCCATTCCTAGGGTTTCAACTGCACGACGAATGGCATTTTCTGCCTTGTTCCAGGCTTCATCCGACCCGATATATTTATCGGATTCGGGGTCACGGAAACTCAAGCGGGCTTTAAAGTTTTTCAGTTGCAAACTATTAAAGACGGATAAGATTAAATCCACCACACTCAGGAATTCATCATCCAATTGTTCCGGAGTGACGAACAGGTGAGAATCATCCACGGTAAATCCGCGAACTCGGGTTAATCCTCCCAGTTCTCCAGATTGTTCATAGCGGTAAACCGTGCCAAATTCCGCTAAACGCAGGGGTAAATCGCGATAGGAACGCAACTCATTTTTATAGATTTGGATATGGAATGGACAGTTCATCGGTTTGAGGACAAACCCCCGTTCTGCTACGGCAGATTCTTCATCTTCTGCCATCATGGGGAACATATCCTCTTTATATTGTTGCCAATGACCGGAGGTTTTAAACAGGTCAATTCTGGCAATATGAGGGGTGACAACTCCGAGATATCCGCGTTTGACTTGTTCCTGTTTGAGGAAGTCTTCGAGCACACTGCGTAAGACGGTGCCTTTGGGGGTCCATAAGGGCAATCCGGGCCCTACGGGGTCGGCAAACAAAAATAGTCCGAGTTCTTTGCCGAGTTTGCGGTGATCTCGTTTGAGGGCTTCTTCTTTGCGTCTTTTGTATTCGGTGAGTTGTTCGGGGGTTTCCCAGGCGGTGCCATAGATGCGCTGTAGCTGTTGTTTGTTGGCATCTCCGCGCCAGTAAGCACCGGCTAAACTTTCGAGTTCGATCGCCTTGGGGTGAAGTTCGCTGGTGTTTTCCACATGGGGACCGGCGCACAAATCCCACCACTCTTCCCCGAGGTGATAGATGGTAATCGGTTCTTCTTTGATGTCCCCGAGAATTTCTAACTTGTAGGGTTCATTAATCGCTTTGATGCGTCTTTCGGCTTCTTCGCGGGTGACTTCTTCACGAGTGACGGGTAATTTCCGGTTGATGATTTTGACCATCTCTTTTTTGATGGCTTTGAGGTCCTGTTCGGTGAAGGTCTCAGGATTGTCAAAATCATAATAAAATCCATTATCAATCCAAGGTCCAATGGTGACTTGGGCCTTGGGGAAAAGCTTCTGGACTGCCATCGCCATCACATGAGAGGTGGTGTGGCGAATCTTTTTGAGTTGCTGGGATTCGCCGGTACGCGGCAAGTAAATTTTTTCTGCGGGTGCTTCGACAGCCGGAGATGAGTTAGCCATTTGCGTTGGATTTTAATCTCGGATTTGTATTACCTTCTGTTCTATTTTAAAGGGTCGGTTCCCCAATCGGAGTGGTCGGGTCAAGTTGTTACCACAGGAGGCCCCAGGGAGAAGGGGGCGGTTGCGGTGGGGAATTATGCAGGTTCGATGAGGAATGTCAAGGGTCAGCGGCAACACCCGGCGGGGGTTAAAACCCCCGCCTAATAGCTAAAGTCGGTTGAAACCGACTGAAAATTCCACGGGATAAGACTTTCAGTCGTCTTTAGACGACTTGGTTCTGTTAGGCGGGGGTTTGAACCCCCGCCGGGTGTTGCCACGGCTGCGCTAGACCGATCGCCAATTGTTACCGTGCGATCGCGAATCCCTTGTCAACTGTCCCCGAGAATGTTAAGTTTTGTAAAATAAGTTAAAATTAGCCTCAGTACCCCGATTATTTGGAAATCATGCTCAATCCCAATCTTCCCGAACCCAATTTACTCAAAACCCTACTAGAACCGTTATTAGAGGATTTTCAATATTGGTTTGCCCGATCGCGCAAGTTATTGGAAAATGAGGAAATATCCTTTTTGGGGAAAGAGGGCCAAACCGAGTTACTCGCCCGAGTGCAATACGCACAGCAAGAAGTCACCACCGCTCAAATGCTACTCAGGGCCACGGAGGGTCAGGTGGGCGTAGAAATGGAAGTGCTGATGCCGTGGCACAAATTGCTGACGGAATGCTGGCAAGTCTCGATGCGGTTTCGCATGGAAAATTCCCTCTAGGCTGTCCTTGATGGAAGTTCCCTGGACTCCCCTTTCAACCCTAAATTAAATCCATAGATCTGCTTTAAGAGTAAAAACTGACTATAAACTTCAGAAACACTCTTTTATAGCCCCCTGAGTTACCGATTAATAACCTGACTGCGCCGGAGAATATCAATATGCTGCACTTAGTTTACATTTTTGCCTTTACCATTTTGGCGTTTCTCGCCGTCGGAAACTTGATCCGCAGTTTGGTCATGCTGAGTAGTGAATCCAGAACCTATCCACCCTCTCGGTGGAACTCTGGGTCCCCGAATTCAGTAATGGGACGATATCAACGTCCGGTCCCCCACCCGGAACTGCTGGATGCGTCTGGAAATGTGGTCAATGAACCGTTGATGGTGATGAAATCCATGACAATGGATGATGCCCGAGAACGCTTAGATGCTTTATATGAAGCCTCACCGGGAGGGTCCGGGGAGAGTAAGGAAGAAAAATAAATAATCAGAGATTTTAGATTTTAGAGGGTTAAACTCTGACTGATAAAATGCAAGGGTGCCGGTGAACTCAGGGTGTTGACCGGCTTTTGGAATGGGTAAGGACAAAACAATAGACTTTGCCCCCTAAAAGGTGTTTAAAACTTCCCGAACCCAGGCGCGAAAGGCTTTCATTGTTTTATTTCTGCCTTCGGTTTTTGCTTGGTTTAAATATTTGGGAATGACCTCAGTTAGAGGAAAATTAGGAAAAATTTGACTGCGATCGCCTGCTTGATAGATGCCATCTTCTTGCAATAGGCTAATTTTGAGGGTGCCTTTATCAAACTGCCATAATTCCGGTACGCCTAACCCTTGATAAATTTGTGAATGGGTGCGCGAGGTTACATCAATTTCTAAGGCTAAATCTGGAGGCGGATCTACCGTCAAATCTAATCGATCCTTACCCCGGACTGCTGCCTCATTTTGGATATAAAAGCAATTATCCGGTTCGATGCCTTGTGCCATGACTTGATTTTTAAAAGTAGTCGAACCCAGGGACCAGAATTCAATATCGAGTTCTTCTAGGAGAATTTCTACCAAGTTGCTAATTAAAACTTTCCCGCTTTCGTGTTCTGGTAATGGGGTCATGATTTCTAAGGTTCCGTTATCGTAAGCAATTCGCGCACCACGATGTTCGCCTAAGTCTTCTAAGATGGCTTCAAATTCTTTCCAGCTTACATCTTCGAGTAAAACTCTCTGTCCGGGTGGGACGGTGATTCTCTTGATTTCTAGTAGCATTTTTTACCTCATTCGATGATTTTTAGGGTGAGTTAGTATTTGTATTAAGTCTCATTTTTGAATAAAGTCTAACAATTTGGCAGGGACGAGAACTAACTCACCGGAGATTAATCGGTCTATGTCGGCCCAGATGGCTATTCCTTCGCGTTTTCCTTCAAAGAAGGGGATAGAGTCGAGTTCATAAAATTTGCGATCGCTAAAATCACAGCGATAGAGTTGGATAATTTCGTGGCCCGGTTTGCCGTTATAGATAAAAATATTTTCTACGCACCCTAGGTACTGAATATTGGTCAATTCCCCTTTGACTTCTTCTTGGAATTCCCGCTTTAAAGCATCTAGGCTGGTTTCTCCAAAGTCAAGACCACCGCCTAAAGGACGATAAAATGATTGTTTTTTTACGGAATCATAGCCTTCAGAAACAAACAAGCGATTTTTGTCTTGAATTAGCCCTAATGTAATGACGCGAATTTTTTGTTTTTTACTCATTTTTCAAGATATAAGAATAAATTTTCCCAGAAAAATAAACTGGGAAAATTGATAATAAACAGCCTAATTATCTTCAGCAAATCGAGAACGGCTTTCACTATCAGCGACGGGCCAATCTGAATTTTCACCGCCGATGATGAGTCGTTCGATGACTACAAATTCTTGACTGAGGCGATCGAGGGCATTGATGAGAATATCGAGGGCGATCGCATCACTGGTCCCGAGGTCAAACCAACAACGCGCCCAGGTTCCATTATATTCAAAGTCTCCCATATTATGCATCAGCGCCATCAAACTTTTTTCAGCAGTCACCGAATCATACTGCATATAGCTAATCTCTAATCCCGTGTCCTGAACTTGGAGATTTTCTGCATTAAATCCCCCCAGTTTGCCGAGAAAAAACCAAGAATCGAAGACTTCTTCAACATACTGTTTTTCACTCTTGCCCGGACTGGTGCTAAACTCTAACCAGATCCAGACATCAAAGGGGTTAAACTCCCGAAACTCTACTTGCATATTTCTGTGTCTCTACATCAAGGGGAGATTAAAGGTCAAAAAAAACCGACGCCTATAGATTAACATATCGAGGCGTCGGTTTATTATTTCCGGGGAAAGGTGTTAGAGGTTATCAGGAAGCATCGGCTAACTCTTGCATTTTGCGAACATTGCGATCGCGTTCTCGTTGTAGTTGCCGTCTTAAGCGTTCCGGGAATTGCTCATTCGCTTGAGCGAGGGCCGTCTGAAAATGAGATTCAGCTTGTTGCAGCAATTCCATATCCTTCAGATCGTTGCCTTTGTTAACCAGAATCTGCCCTTTGAGATAAAACAGTTCAGGATTGTTGGGGGTAATCTCTAACGCCTTATTCACCGATGATAAAGCTTGATCAAGCTGATTTAAATCGCGATAACCTAAGGCAATTCCCCGATAGGCTAAATAAGAAGGGGCTGCATAATTTTCCAAGCGGGCGATCGCCTCTTCGGCATTGGCAAAAGGCAGATTCGCTGCCAACATTAAATCCATGAATCCTTTCATCAGATTCAACTCCGGGTCATTCGCCTCAATTTGTTTTGCCGCATCAAAATGCTGAAAAACTTCTCGCAGTTTACCCATTGCTTTGGGAACACCACCCAACGTCCCTTCGGTACTCAGAAGATGAGCGCCCTCTAAAAAATGACCCACAGCAATATAAAGATTGCCGCGTAAGGGATTCTCCGTTACCAAAGATTCAGCCGTGGTACGAGTGCGCGTTGCATAATTATTTAAGCGATCCCAGTCTTCATCTAAATAGGCCAAAGCCGCCTGCATCGCATAGACTAAAGGTTCATTGGGTTCGGTTTGTTCAGCTTGTTGGAGTTTGGTGAGTGCTGCTTGATAATTTCCCTGTTCAAAGAGGGTCCTAAATGCGTCTTCAGTGTGAGCGCCGATTTCATGACGATTTTCGGTGCGGAAGGGGTCTAAAGCCCAAGTCGGACTGACACTGAAAGTCAAGGTAATCGCCGCAGTCCCTGCGATCGCAGCGAGCAACCGACCCGCCATAGAAAACCGATAGTTCATACTCTACCTCGTCTGTTGTGCCTCGATGATGCCAAAAAATCCTGAATCCCCCTTGAGTCGCGATCGACCCAGGCCGATTATTTCCATTTTAGAATCCTAATCCCGTTACAGGAGAAGTCCGGGCTAAAAAGTGATGGGTTCAAGTCTAATCTGCTAGTGACGCCCGCATTAGGGGCAAGTTCCAAACCATCCCGGAGTAGTTTAATCGGGTTAAGTTTGTCAAAATAGAAGAGACATCTGAGCAGTACCACGCTGTTGAGTCTGTGCACTTTCGTTTAATCCCCCTATTGTTGACAAGGGTTTCAATGCTTTATCTGAAAAACCTAACTTACCATCCCACCGCGACTCCCACGCCGATTCTCAAGTCCATTGACCTAGAATTTGCCCCACAACAGTTAGGCTTGATTATTGGGCCAAGCGGTTCTGGTAAATCGACCTTGTTAGAAATTTTGGGAGGGTTGGCGGAAAAAACCCAAGGGGAGATTTTCTGGCGGGATCAACTGTTGACCCCAGCCCATTTGCAACAATTGGGGGGCTTGGTGTTTCAGTTCCCCGAACGGCATTTTTGTTGTGGGACCCTGTTGGAAGAGTTGCGCTTAGGGCATCCCGAACTAGGGTCGGAACGGGTCCATGAGGCCCTCAAAGAAGTGGGTCTGGATGGGTTATCGTTGCAGACAGCGCCCCAATCCCTCAGTGGAGGACAGCAGCGCCGACTCGCATTGGCAGTACAATTAATTCGGCAGCCTCATTTACTGCTACTGGATGAACCGACGGCGGGTTTAGATTGGTCAATGCGACGCAATTTAGTCATGCTGTTGGCGAAGTTGAAGAAGCACTGGAGTTTATTGGTGGTAACCCATGATGCGGGGGACCTGCTGGCGATCGCCGATTGTTGTTGGACGCTCAATCACGGCGAACTCCAAAGTGTTGAACCCAATAAACTCGCCATCAGCACTCAACTCTCCGTAGTCAGTTCTTGATCGCTTGCCAGAGTCTGGCTTTTCTTCTCCCCTGCCGCAATCCTAGTCCCACCCCCGACTTGTGATCAAAACCCAATGGACTCCCCCTCTCCCCGTTTGTAGTAACGACTTCAGTCGTTAAAATCTGGATTTCCCCCCCACCCAAACCTCAGAAAGACCCAAACTTGCTTGTATTTGAACGACTAACCATGAGTGAACCTGACAAACCCATCCTGCCATCCAATGTCAAATTATGGGAAAAAACCATGAATTGGCAGCCCGATGAGGGTCATCTGCTGGAATTTCAAAGCCTTTATGAAGGCATTCTCCAAGGGAATCAATCCCTAAATTTAACTCGAATTACGGCACCGGATGAGTTTTGGGAAAAGCATCTGTGGGATTCTCTGCGCGCAATTACGCCTTTATTATCTCCACCGTCGGGTTCTACTTCCGAGGAAGTCTCTTCCCCAAAGACTGGGATGGTTTCTTCGGAAGGGGGGAATGGGTCAGTTCGGGCGATCGATATTGGCACTGGGGCGGGTTTTCCCGGGTTGCCGGTGGCGATCGCTTGTCCCGAGTGGCAGGTGACTCTCCTGGACTCCACTCGCAAAAAAATTACCTTTCTCCAGAGTTTGATTGACCAGTTGGGGATGGAAAATGCCAAGGCAATTGTGGGCCGGGTGGAAGACATGGGTCGTGCGGTTCAACATCGGGAACAGTATGATTTCGCCTTTGCACGGGCGATCGGGCCGACGATGGTTTGTGCAGAATATGCCCTTCCCTTGCTGAAAGTGGGCGGGTTGGCGATTCTGTATCGCGGTCATTGGACGGATGAAGAGGCACAAGTGGTCTCCGTTGGGGTTGAGCAACTGGGGGGAATGGTGGATTTTGTGGAGAAATTTACAACCCCGCTTACCGATAGTGTTCGCACTTGTGTTTATTTGCGAAAGGTTGCGCCGACTCCTCCTGAATTTCCCCGTGCAGTGGGGATACCGGCTCAAAATCCTCTACTGTAATCGGGGGTCGGATTGTCTGAGGTTGTATGAAATGGGGGAATGTGAGAGTTAGCTGAACAGACCGGCATATCCAGCAGAGGCCCGGTGTTACTGAGGATTTAGAAGGGACTGAAGTTGTTACTTCGACAACAGCCGGATAACGACTTCAGTCGTTACTACAAACAGTTAAGAACGACTTCAGTCGTGACGTTGAACAGTTAGAGACTGCTTTTTACGGGATTAAGAGGCGATGACGACGCGATCGCGACCGGCTGCTTTGGCTTGATAGAGGGCGACATCGGCACACCGGAGGACAGCTAACCCGGTTTTACCATGCTCGGGAAAGCTGGCAACCCCTAAAGAGAGGGTGATGCAGCCGAGGGATTGGCCTGCATATTCGACTTTTAATAATTTTATCTTGTTTCGGATTTGTTGGGCGCGCTCTTGAGTGACGCTTAAAGGCGCTTCCGGTAAAATGAGGGTAAATTCTTCCCCTCCATAGCGACAGGGGATATCCGTGGGGCGGATATTTTTTTGGAAAAACTCTCCCAATTGTCGTAAGACTTGATTCCCCGCTTCGTGCCCGAAGGTATCGTTAAATTCTTTGAAATGATCGACATCAATCATGATCAGGGAGAGGGGATATCCCTTGAGTTCAGCTTGATAGACTTCCCGTTCCAGAGATTCTTCTAAATAGCGGCGATTGTATAAGCCAGTTAGGGGGTCACGGATGCTTTGGTTATGGAGGGTTTCGCGCAATTTTAAATTGGCTAAGGCTAGGGCAATATGTTCGGCAACTGTGATGGCTAACAGTTGGGTTGTATTGGATAAGGGTCCTTTATCTGGGGCGCATAAATAAAGTACCCCTAGGGCTTTTCCCTGAGCCATCATAGGGACGCAGCAATATTCAGCAGGTAAGAGATTTTGATGGAGGTGCTGGCAAATTAATCCATTTTGCATATTCCCGACAAAATGGACCCGTCCTCGTCGCAATGCCCAACATTCATTGGGGGCAAATACTTTCTGACTGCTAAAGGTAATTCCCCAACTGGCAACGACATCGAGCAAATTATTGAGGGAGTTAATAATAAAAACTGCACCGGGAATGTTGGGAAAGAGTAGTTTACAGGATTGGGCGATCGCACTGTAGGCTTCTTTAACCGTCAGGCAAGCTTGGAGCAAATCGCTCATATCACTGAGCAAGATTAATTCTCGCTGACGGACTTCCAGTTCTAGGGTTTTTTGATGTAATGCTTCCTGGGCTTGTTTGCGTTCCTCAATTTCTTCCAGGGCGCGATCGCGCATGGACCGATAATCCTGAAGGCGGCGAGTGAGGTCCGTGACATCTTCGATGGCTAACAGGGCGTAAAATCCCTGATCATCAAAGGATTTCACCCCAGTTACCGTGGTATGTTGGATCCGCAATTCCCCATCGGGAAGGGGGGCCGGAATCAGGTGTTTATGCAGTTGGGAGGAAAAAATAGTCGGAGGGCCCCCCTCAAAGACTTGTTGAAGACGGTGGTGATACTTGGGTTGGGTTAAATGAGGGAAGCGATCGCCCAAATTCTTCCCCACAATTTCATGTTTCGGAATTTTTGTCCAATCCTCCAGGCAACTATTCCAAAACAGGACAATAAAATCTTTCCGCAGGACGCAAGCACCGACGGGAACTCGGTCAAGAATCCCAAATTTCTCCTCAACCTGTTGGATTTCATTCATTCTTCCTCACCCTCTTCTATCCTCTCTAGGGCTTGTAGTAAGGCATCAAAGGAACCTACCTTAAAAATCAAGATAATGTCTCCAGCAATTTGGAGTTGTTCAATGGTAAACCGAGCCTGAGCTAATAAGACGGTGGTGTTAGGCTCTAATTGCTTAGAACTCAACAAGTGTTCGACGGTATCTTCCAAATACATGGGCAGGGAATAATTGAGATGCTGTCTGAGCAAATTGCTCATCGAACCCATCACCCCATTGATCACAATATTGCCCACTTCTGTCAGGGTCCCGATTTTGACAGCATCGAGGTCAGGAGTTCCGACTTCCTCATTGGTCAACAAGGCTACTAATTTAGAGGCGCTATCTGTGGGAAAAACAAGCTGAGCCAGACCACTAAATGAGCCAGTAAAGCCTAGGCGTACCGCTGAAACTAGGGAAACTCCCAGGCGATTTTCCAGTTCCTGCTTCATTTGTCCGGGGGAAAATACACGGATAAATGGAACCTGCAAGCGGATGTGACACTCAATCATTTCATTGAGGACACTGGCTGCTCTGCCAACACCAATATTGACCAATTCCTGCAAGGTATCCAGTTGGTCAACGGTTAAATTCATCGAGCATTCTCCTCTGTAAAACCCAATATTTTTTTCAGGGTATTATTCAATTCATCCGGTTTAGGGGGTTTATTAATTACAGCCTTGGCTCCCAAGTCAAAACAATGTTGACGAGAAGTTTCTTGAATATCCGCTGTAATCACAATCACGGGAATATTGTAGTCGTTTTCCTTTAAAAAGGTTAAAACATCCCATCCATCAAATTCCGGCATCAATAAATCTAATAAAATGCAATCCGGAACTTCTTCATCTAACAGCCCGATCGCCTCCCGCCCATTCGAGGCTTCTTTGGTAAGATATCCCTGTTTCTGTAAGGACTTACAGATAACCCGACGGGTAAATTGTGCATCATCTACAATCAAAATTAACGGCATCGTTCTATTGTTTACATCAGAGTAACGGCAAGGTTTATATCCTTTTTTGAGGTCCTTTGGGAATACAAGGTACGAAATATCCGTGCATTGATACCACCCCTCCTGCGAGCATCCATCACATCCATTAGAGTAGCGCAATCCCTCGGCGATCGCGTCTTTGACCCCTTCACCTGATCGAGTGCTACATCTGCCGATTGAATCACCCCGATCGCAGTGTCAGGTAATTTCCTCTCTCAGCCTTAAACCATTCCTCATTGCCTAGGGACCGCTTCGGAACCCATCGCTGTATTCCCCCCATCCCCCCTGCTGTCCATCATTGGAATCATCAAGCATCGGTTCAGGTCCATGAAGCCCACCCAGTTGGTCCACCCATACCATTCACCAATTAGCCACAAATTAGCCACAAAGGCCCCATTTCTGGTCCTACTGACTTAATCCTGTATGAATGCCCTAAAATTGGCGTAGCGACGGATACAAAGATTCCTGCTCATCCAGTCAATCCCTCACCCATAGGGACCCACTCCTGGCTTCCAGGACAACCCCGGCCTGAGATGAAAGAATTTGCACCCCGATTTTTCGGATTCCTACCCGATTCAATTCTTTCTTCTTGGAACTGATGTGACTATCATGGCAGAAAAAGCGCAAAGAAAAATTTATAGTTTGATTAAGGCTGTAGTCTGGTGCTAATTATTTGTCCGGGAATTCACGAGCCGAACCTGACCCAGAGTTTTGTCTCGACTTTGCTGCCGAACCGAGTCTCGTCGGGGGGAACTCCCCAGATTTGCATTCTCCCCCATCGCGATCGCCCCTATTTTCCTCTAGAAATCTTGCAGTTTTTGCACCAAAGCGGGGCGATCGACTTGAATAGACCCCCATCCACTGAACCCCTAATCTGGATTGGATTTAGCGCGGGAGTCGTGGGTGCCATCGGGGCCGCCTGGGGGTTATATTCTCTTCAATGTCCGATTAAAGCCTTCATTGCCATTGATGGGTGGGGGGTCCCTCTATATGCGCCCTTTCCCATTCACCGAGTCAGTCACGATTATTTTACCCACTGGAGTTCCGCCCTATTGGGACCGGGAGGCGAGAGTTTCTATGCCGATCCCCCGGTGGAACATTTGGCGTTGTGGCGATCGCCGAACTCCGCAGTCGGTTGGAGCATTCCCCCTTCGGGTTCTATCTCGTCACCCCAGCGAACCACAGCGGTTGAATTTTTAAGGGGGGCGATCAAGGGGGGGTGAACTCAGCGGAATCAGGGGGAATTTGGGCAGATCGAAGCAGTAGGAAGAAAGAGCGTTGCACGAAAAAGGCGATCGCCGGCTGTCAAAAATACGAAATAATGGCAACAGTCAGAACCAACCGAGGACCGACTCCTCGTGCAACGCCACAGGAAGGGAGTAATACAGTTTTTTTGTATGTAAATTTATATTAACCCGAAAAACCATAAGCCGAAAGAGTAATTATTTATGAATATAATAGACTCAAGTCTATATCGAAGGGTTATTCTGAGGAGAAAGGCCATTGAAGCAGTCAACCCTACACCAGCTAAGAGTCTTTGAAGCCGTAGCTCGACATAAGAGCTTTACTCGTGCTGCTGAAGAACTCTTTTTAACGCAACCCTCGGTTTCGATGCAAGTGAAACAGTTGGCCAAGTCCGTGGGAATGCCATTGTTTGAACAAGTCGGGAAACGGCTGTATTTGACCGAAGCCGGGGAAGAGTTGTTAGGGGCTTGTCGAGACATTTTCGATCGCCTCTCCCAATTTGAAATGACGGTGGCCGATCTACAAGGTCTCAAGCAGGGACAATTAAAACTGAGCGTGATCACCACGGCCAAATATGTGATTCCCCGCTTACTCGGGCCCTTTTGTCAACGCTATCCGGGAATTGACGTCTCTCTCAAGGTGACGAACCATGAAGGATTGCAGGAACGGCTCAATGACAATCTTGATGATCTGTATATCTTAAGCCAGCCTCCGGCGACTCCGGATGTCTTGTGTCATGAGTTTTTGGACAATCCTTTGGTGGTGTTAGCACCGATGAATCATCCCTTGGCATTCGAGAAAGATATCCCCATTGAACGGTTGAATGGGGAACCCTTTATCATGCGCGAACCGGGTTCGGGAACCCGACAAGCGGTGCAAAAAATGTTTGAAGATCGGGGGGTGGCGGTGAAGGTGCGCCTGGATTTGGGGAGTAATGAAGCCATTAAACAGGCGATCGCCGGAGGATTGGGAATTTCCGTGCTGTCTCGTCATGTTTTGACCCTGGATGGTTGGCAAAATCAACTGACGATTCTCGATGTGGAGGGTTTTCCTATTCCCCGACAGTGGTATGCCATTTATCCCAGTGGCAAACAACTGTCCGTGGTGGCGCGGACCTTTTTTGACTATCTCCTGAGTGAAGGGAAGCAGGCGATCGAGAGTTCGACAAGATTACACCAACAGCCGGAATGAATCTCCCTTGCACCAAAATCCGGCGAACCCAGCACAGGACGAAGGGCGATCGCCGGATTATTTGTAACCTTAATTCGAGACCTCAGTCATCTCAATCACTCGTCCTTGGCGGTCTTTAACCAAGAAATTTAAAGGCTTTTCTCGCCGGATTTTGTACTTAACTCCGCTCATCTGCACCCGCAATAGCAACTGTTCGAGGCAGTCATGGTCAAACCCAACATGGCGTTGTCGGTTCTTGCTGCCTAAACTCGCCCCAGAAATAACGTGCAATTGAGTATTTTTCTGTAATTGATACCAGAGTCCATCGGGTCCAGCAATGGTTTGAGTCGCCGTTGACCCCATTGGGGAGGACATATAAAGGGGGTCAATACCCGTGCCGCCCAGGGTTTGCTCGTAGTTATAGTAGTAATGTAAGGGGACTTCCGCCGCAGGCAATTCCAGCAGCCCTTCATAAAGCTGTCGGGCAGTCTCCAAATCTGAAACCATAATGGTGTAAACTTTCGGGGCGCTGGTGAGGAACATCCACATCGCCACGCCATAAGCAGCGAGTAGCATCACCATAATCCCCTGGGTAGAAAAGAGGCTATCCAGAGGCAGGGATGGCAGCAACGAGCTTAATATCGGAGGAACGCTAACAGTTAGAGCCATGTACTTTTCAATAGGGTAAACCAAGGTTTAGATTGAGCGATCGCTTGCCTAGTCGGGGAGGTGACCCCCTTCATTGTAGGTCAATCTGATTGTAATTAATTGTAACAAAGCGAGACAGAACTCATCACCGCATTCTCTTGGACTTCGGGCCCCGACCCCAGAAACCGACTTTCTGAATCGATATTTCCCTCCTTTACCAACCCATTTTCCTAAAAACCCGGTTTCTAGGCGTTCGTTCTAATTCTGTTGAGGTTAGGGATGGGAATTTCCTGCAACTGTGGATATATTACAGACATCCATCGGAGATATCTGGAGTCGTCTAGGGACTTCAGACCCCTTGTGGGTGATGCAACTTACCAGTTTTCAAAGGAAGTTTGAACTCATGCAACCGCCTGTTTTTTCTGAATGTCAGCACCCCCTGGTGCAGTCTTTGTTTCAAAGAAGCGATCGCGAACTGCTGACCCTATTTCAGCGCCACCCCGATGAAGGCAAATACTTCACCGCCATTTTTGGGCGCTATAGTTCCATCGTCTATACCCTCATTCAACATCAAGCCAAATCCCCCGTTCAAGGCGACTATCTCTTTGCCATGACTTGGCGGCATATTTATCACGAACTCCGGGGACTCGATTTACGCTTTGAGGAAGGCGCTTCCACTCCCTTTACCTTGCAAACTTGGCTGATTAATATGACCGCTTGGTGTATCGAACACGCGGAATTACCCCCGGTCGAATCTATCCACTATTCCTTACAAACTTCCCCACCTCCGTTATGGTGTTATGTAGAACAAGCTTTAGATCTGCTCTCTCCCCTGTTGCGGATTACCGTCTTAATGGCCCAGACCTTTCATTGGAGTGAAACTCGCATATCGGCCTATCTACAAGCGGAAGGAGAAACGATCGCCCCAGGGGAGGTAAAGGCATTACTCGAAGAAGGGTATCAACGGTTAGAATCAGCCTTGCCCAGGGATATTAGAACCATTTATTTGGAGGCTTTTCCCCCTCATTCTAATTCCGCCCCCGCTTTGCAAAACGCCACCTAATTTCATCAGGACAAGGCAGATGCCTTGTCCTTAATTTGTCCGGAGTTATCATCAGCAATTTTTCAGCAAAACTCTTTGCAGGTTATATTTTTGGATACCCACCAAAGCCGGTAGTTGAGCGCGTGACTGCCACAATTCCTCCTTCCCTTCCGCTCATGGGTGGCGTGATTCCTGCTACCTGGGCCTGGGGCTGATCCGTTGGGGTGCTGGCGTCCTATTACATAGAAATAAAAAAGGGGAGTGCCAACTCCCCGAATCCAGCAAAAATGTAATAAACTCTCATCCGAGCAATACTTTCATGGCTAGATATTTGGCTCAATCAATTGCTTAAAGCGGCCTGAATTATAGGCTTCAATTCATCAACTATCTCCTTGGTTGTTTTAATGCCCTGAATCACTTTATTGCGGAAATCCCCTAAACCTTCGTCTGACTGGACGATATCCAAACCTGTCGTATATTTACCCACTTCATCGGGTAATTTTTCTTGCCAAGCATCGGTCCCAGCACTGGCACAGGTAAAATCAAACTTTGAACAACGAGTCGTACATCTGTAACTTTTACTGATCCAAATAGCTCGACCAGCGCTGTCCATGCAAATGACGAGAACATAGCCCCGGAGACCTTCAGACCGATGTTGTGATCGGCTGAAAGTTTCAATGGATAACAACCCATTTTTGTAAAGGGTTGCGGTAGTAGACATACTTTTTTTGTTGCCTACTTCTTCGGATTCACTAACTCGAATGGGTTCGCTCATTTTTAAAGTCCATGTTGATAGTGATTTGGCAGCCGAGTTTTCCCCCTTCAAAAGTGGGTTCAAGTCGGATGCTTATTTCAGGTTTGTTGTTTAGCTCAAAACCCCGGTCATGAATAACTTTTGCCACAGATTCAGCCATCTTTTCTGGCAAAACTTTTTTCAGCACTGTGCGAGGTTATCTTGCCTATTACGTTCCGGTCTTTCCGGTCTCAATCCCCTCCGTAAAATCTGTTGGTGTGGTAAAGATTTCCATTAGTTTTTGTATTTCCCGGACTCAGATTATGAAGAAAATATAAAGTTAGATGAGTTAGGCAGCAAGTAAAAATACTCATTCGTGAAAAGCGTATTTGTACTCCCTTTGTTTAGATTGGCCGCCCCGATATTACGGTGACAATGTGGTAAGCGTAGCCATGCCCTAGTCTTTTTGCTTCCCATCCAACCTCGTCTAATTCCGTACTCTGTTCTTGGGGAAAATTCCTGAACCAATTGTCTTTTAGGTTTGAATAACCAATGGGGCACAAATAATTGCATATATTTAGGCAGACGGGGCAAGAGTTTCAGGCAATCAGAATGTGGAATTTGTTTGGCATGGCTGCTTAAATCGGCGGTGAATTTCATCTAATGGCCTAAGTGGGAATGATCGCTTACTTGATTCCCGCAAATAAATGACCTGTATGTATGTCCATTTACCTGCCCAATGTTACTACCCATCCCTTATCAAACAAAAACGCACGAGTTGAGAGGACTCGTGCGTTGCAAAGGCTTGTCTATGAGAAAGTTGATTTTGAGATATCGAGCTAAAGCTCGTTATTTTATAAATTTTGGAAAAATTAGATTACTCCATTTTTGGTTAAGACTTCAAAGGCGAGTAATGAAACAAAACCAATCATTGCTAATCTTCCGTTGAGTCGTTCTGCGTAGGGGGTAAAACCTGTGCGCGGGGTGTCATCAACGTACATTTTCGGCTCGATCGCAAAGTTGTTGAGTTTATCGCTTTCGCTGATCACGACTCCCTTTGTGGTGTTCATGGTTATTGGCTCCTTTAGTTGGTTTGGTGAACCCCTTGGTTGCTTCTGTAAATAAATGTAACAGATATTATGAAGTTTTGCAACAATATTGGGAAAATTTATTAAAGTTTATGAACTCTTGTTGACAACTGGCAATTTTTAGGTTAAAAAATAGGAGGATTAACAACAAGGGTAATCCCCCGAAACCCTTACTGCCACTCGCCTTGTAAGGTAAAGGCCGCCCAGTAAAAAGGAGCCTGCCACCGTTGTTGTTCCCAAAGTTCGATTTGGGCCGATCGCAGGGCAGCCGCTGGAGTTAACCCTTGTTGGAGCATTTTCTGGTAAAAATTCACCATCAGCCTTGCAGTAGCTTCATCATCCACACTCCACAGACTAACGAGAACCCGAGGTGCACCGGCATACATAAACCCCCGGGTGAGCCCCACCAAGCCCTCCCCTCGGATTTCCTGACCTAACCCAGTTTCACAGGCACTCAACACGATTAATTCCGCAGGTAAGTCCAGGTTAAAAATTTCATGGAGGCGCAAAAACCCATTTAACGGTTCCCCCTCTTGATTTAACAAGGAAAACACTAACCCCGATAACTCCGGATTCACACTATTGAGCAATCCGTGGGTGGCAAAATGGACAATCCGATATTGACTCAATTCAGGATTGGTAGCTGCTTCTCGACTAGCTTCAAACCCGAAAGCTTTTCTGCGTTCGGATTCGGGAACCAAGGCGAGAATTTCCTCCGCTTCAAGTTTGGTATAGGGAAGACGGCTAAATTGGACTTGCGAGGCGCGAGTTCCGGTGTCAGATTTAATCTTGAGGGTGACAGACTCATCGGATGCAGTGGGTTGGAGGCGATCGTCGTAGGGGGTAAACACCGGATCGGCGAGGACCGCTAGGGTTTTGGGGGCAGGGGTGCGTCCGGCAATTTCTTGACGCAAGACGGCCATTGTAGAGGCAGAAGGCAAGCTAACGACTTCATGTTTGACGATTAAGGGTAGATAACTCTCGCTGTCGTCTGGGGGATTGGGGACGGCGAGGGCGGCGAAGGGGATGTATTGCAAGGCCCCATCACTGACTATCAGCAGGCGCTTGTCATCGGTGAGGAAGTCGGCGGCGGGTCCGAGGACTTTCTCGCTGAGGGCGGCAGAGGTTTGGGTAAAAATCGATCGCCGGATTCGTAGACTGGGAATAGTGAGGGCGTTTCTAAACGCTTTGGCGGATTGTTCGATTTCCTCTCGGGGGGGTAGGGTGTAGCTGGTGAGGCTGGTTTTGGTGACAACCCACAGGTAACTCCGTTCTTTGCCGAGGGAATATTCCAGGAGGATGGTATCGTCATCGAGGACTTGTTGCTGGATTTGGGTAAGGGTGAGGGGTTGGGGTTGGGTGAGGGCGGCGTAGCGGGGACTGGTGACGCGCAGCAGGGTTTGGACTCGCCGGTATTGGGTGAGGATGTCGTCAATTTCGGCGGCGAGGGCGTCGGCTTGTTCGGGGGTATGGGGTCCGGAG
The DNA here is from genome assembly GCF_025370875.1 of Laspinema palackyanum D2c. Classification (NCBI taxonomy): domain Bacteria; kingdom Bacillati; phylum Cyanobacteriota; class Cyanophyceae; order Oscillatoriales; family Laspinemataceae; genus Laspinema; species Laspinema palackyanum. The sequence goes on along the minus strand of NZ_JAMXFD010000004.1, from coordinate 289,986 downwards.
AGAAGTTGGATGCGCCGTTCTTCTAGGGCACTGAGTTGTTGTTGGATGCTACGTTCGCGATCGAGGAGTTGGGGGTCAGCCCCTTGGCGGATGTCGGCGTTGGCTTCGTTGAGGATTTCTAGGAGACTGCGGGCGCGGCCCTGTTCGCTGGCTTGGAGGGCTTTGGCGTCAAAGCCTGCGGTGGGCTGCTGTTGGTGCAGTTCCATGAGCAGGTCGATGTAGAATTCGTAGTAGTCCTGGACTTTGGCGAAGAAGGAGGCGCGGGACTCCTGGCTGGCGACGTTGGTGCGAAGGTCCTCGGCGATCGCAATGGCGGTTTCGATTTCGGTGAGGGCGTTGTCAAGTTCCCCTTGATGCCGCAGGGCGATCGCCATGCGGTAGCGGGTGAGGGCTTCTTTGGGCCGATCGCCGACGGATTGGCGCAGGGGTAGGGCTTGATTGTAGTATTCCAGGGCTTTAGAGTGGTCACCGAGGGAGGCATAGACGAAGCCGATGTTGTTGAGGGTACTGGCTTCTCCCCGGCGATCGCCTGCGGTTTCCCACAAGGGTAATCCCTGGCGATAGATTTCTAAGGCTTGGGGATACTCGCCGTCTTTGGCATAGACGAAGCCCATGTTGTTGAGGGTGGTGGCTTCACCTCGGCGATCGTCTGCTGCTTGCCACAGGGGAAGGGCTTCGTTATAAGCATCGAGGGCTGTTTGTTTGTCTCCTAATGCTTCGTAAACGTTGCCGATGTTGTTGAGGGTAAGGGCAACTCCAAAAGGGTCATCGAGTTCTCGATAGAGGGGAAGGGCTTGATTATAGTAGTCGAGGGCTTCTCGATATTGTCCTAAGTCGTCGTAGATTTTACCAATATTATTGAGGGTGACGGCCACTGCGGAGAGATCCCCGGCTTCTTTCCACAGAGGGAGGGCTTCGTTATAAGAATCAAGGGCTTGTTGATATTCCCCGAGGGCATCATAAACGGCCCCCCGTTCTAGGAGGGCAAAGGCTTCTGCACTGGGGAGTTCGAGTTTTTGATACAGGTCTCCCGCCTGATTATAAGCGTCCAGGGCGGGGGTAAAGGTCCCCAGTTCCGCATAACTACGGCCTAGGTTAAACAAAACGTCAGCGACCCCGGAAAGGTCTTCTACGGCTTGTTTGAGGGTGAGGGCTTCTTTGAGGTAGTCGAGGGCTCCTTGGGGGTTGCGGGAGGCTGTGGCGACGAAGGCGAGTCCGATCAGGGTTTCGGCTTCTAAGGATTGATCGCCGAGTTGTTGATAAAGGCTGCGGGCTTCTTGGAGTTTAGCGATCGCAGCGGTGAGGGCTTCGGGGGTGCCTTCTAGGAAGAGTTGCTCTCCTGCGCTAAAGGCGCGATCGGCTTGTTCTTTTAATCGGTCTGGGGTGGTGTTCTCGGGAAAGTCAGATTGGGTCTCGGGAGGGTCAAGGAGGGGGGCTGCAACGGCCATTCCGGGGCAGATCAGGAGGCTTAATCCCAGGGTGAGGTGCAGGACCGCCCGGGGGAGGCGGTCCTGATATGGGTTGTTCTTGGTTTTATCTCCTCGATCGCTCATAAGGGGTTGGGTTTTACCAGGATTGAGGGTGAACTGTTGGGTATGAAGGGGGGCGTTATTTTTTCGTTCCCCTAGGGGTTGCCTTCGGAGGGCTGTCCTCCTGTTGATACCCCATTCCAGGATAGGTGGCTGTAGCCTATTGGGGTATTATAGTCCCTGTTTTCAGCACTCAGAACGACTGCCTAGGGCTGTTGGGTTTTCTTTCTCTGGGGTCGGAATTGGATCGAGGATGACTGTTCCTCTGGGGGGACCGATGCATGGGCTTCATGTCGGGGGTTCCGATTGGGAAAGACTGGTCAATCTCCCACAACTGACTCGCTAATCCAGTTTAAGTAAGGCGTATGACCTGCAATAATTGGGACGGCAATTATTTCAGGAACTTCATAAGAATGTAAGGACTTTACCGTTGATTCTAATCGGGCAAATTGACGCAAATCAGTTTTAATTGTGAGTTGCCATTCTTCTTCTTTATTAAGTTTATCTCTCCAGGTATAAACAGAGTGGATAGGGGTCAGGCTCACACAGGCGGCTAGACCTGATTCTACTAGGGCTTCTGCGATCGCCTCGGCTTCGGTGCGCCTGGGGGCAGTGACCCAGACGATGCCATATTCCGGTTTATCCATAGGGTTTATCATGGGGCTTTTTTCCTCGGGTTTGCTGGATTGACTACGCTTTCAGGTTTTGCTTGGGGCTATTTTATCGGGTTAGGGAACAACTTAGCAGTTTGGGAGTCAGGTATTCATTATTTTCTTAAGTCATCCGGATGAAAATTGTAAAATTTTTGTAAAGAAATATTAAAGCTACTTGACATCACGGAGACGGGTTAGGTTAAATGTAAGTCTAAGGTGAATACAAAATTAATGAAGGGAAAACACTTAATAGGCTGTTTAAACTTTAATTAATAAAACCCGATAAATTGAGGGGGTTTAAAGTCGTTGAACCTCCTATATTTTTTTAGTTTAGAGTTTATTTTCGGCCAGATTTAGCCATCGCTTTCTTCCACTCATTAGGGAATTATTTTGATTCAGGTTGGCAGCATGAGCATCAGGGGCATCTAACAGCATCTACCAGTTACTCCAGGGTCATCTTTATTGTGGAATCCACTCAATATGCTGGAAAGCACCGGGCCAAGCACCCCTATTTAATCAAGATATTGTTGCTGGGCGGGATGGGAATTGGGCCGCTATTTTTAGCCGTGCCATTCCCCGTTTTTGCTCAACTAACTCCAGCGGGAACCCCCATTGAAAACCGGGCGACGGGCAGTTTTGAGGACCCGCAAAATCCGGGGATACCGATTCAAGTTGAGTCCAATACGGTGCGGATTACCGTGGCGGAAGTTGCTGGAATTACAGTCCAAGCAACGGGGATTACGGACGCCGATGGGGACGATCGCATTGATGTCGGGGACCTGCTTTACTTTCAATATCAAGTCACCAATGTGGGAAATGACCCCACTAGCTTTCGCATCCCGAATTCGGCGAATATCACCGGACCCGGAACCCTCACGGGTAATGTGGAAATCAGTACCGATGGGGGTCAAACTTGGATTCAAGTGACGGGGACGGAACTGATCACCCCATCAGTCCCGCCCGGTGGTAGTCTCCTGGTACGAGTGCCGGTAACGGTAAGTTCTGATGCCGGAATGGGCAGTGAAATTGCCGTGCAACTGGGGAATGCCCCAGGGGATGGGCAAAATGTGTCCCAACAACCGGGGGTCGGGGATGTTTATACGGTAGATAACCCCAATGGATCGGTGCCCGGGGAAGTGGATGGACCGCCGGTGAATGGAACCCGGGGGGCGAGTGCGACCCAAAGAGTGACCGTGCAAGCAGTCCCTTTGGCATTGGCGGCCCTGTATAAAACTCATGGGACGCCGGTTGAAGTGAATAATCCGGCGGATCCGTCTGATGATGTGATTACTTATCAACTGGCGTTAGACGTGCGATCGCAGCTACCGCCAGGAGTCACGGGATTTGTGCCGGGAGATTTAGCACCGAATCAGCAGTTTCCGATTAATGTCGATGGGACTCTGGTCAACCGGGTTCTGATTTCCGATGCAATGCCAGTGGGGACTCAATTTGTGCTAGATTCCGCCGTCGCACCCCAGGGATGGCAAATTGTGTTTACGGCAGATGACCCCAACAGTGCCAATCCGTTGCAAGCAACTTGGCGGACGGATGTTGCAGCAGTCGGAGGGGTGGCCAATGTGCGGCGAATTGGATTTATCTCGGAAACTACCATCACCCGGGGAACGGTAGTGAGTGGATTTGCGTTTAAAGTGGTCACGGGCAATATTGCGCCCGGGACAACAGCGATCGCCAATATTGCCCAAGTATTTGGGGGCACGGCTGGGAATCCGGACCGCTTGGTGTATGACGAATCCGGAGACCAAAATCCCAGTAACTTTAATGACGATGGGACATTACCTGTCCTCGATGCCCAGGGGAATCCCGTTGTCTCCTCCGGAGTGGCGAATCCAGCAACCGATGGAGTTGACCCCAACAATAATAATACCGGCGTCGGACCGGGGGGGGAAGCAAATGTCCTCACCCTACCCTTTGCTCCCACGACGATTATCAATGGTCCGATGGGGACACCCGGGGCCGTTGGACCCACGGATCAAAATGACAGTTTCACGAATAATGCGGTGGTTCCGATTCCGCCTAATATTCCACCGGGAGAACCCTTCTCCCCGGTTCCTCCGGGAAATTTTGGCAATACGGTGGTGAATCCCACGGGTCAAGCGCTGACACTGGCCCCAGTTAACCCCAGCGATCGCAACTCCTTACCCCCAGGCACTACCGTCCCCATCACCTATGAGGGTCGAACGGTTACATACATTTACGATCCAGTCACCGGATTTACCACCTCGGATCCGTCGATCATCATTCCTGGGGAAGTCTCTCCGGCAGACTATCAAGTTCAGATTCAATTGCCCAGTGCACAAGTGAATACGGAATATTCAGTGCCGATCGCCGCCTTTATCGATACCGATGGCAACGGGATGTTTGATCCAGGGGAACAAGGGGCGACGACGATTAACCGGGTTTATACCGGGTTTATCGAGACCATCAAAGAATCTCGCCTCCTCAAAGGGACGGGACCGGATGTGCTGCCCGGACAGGAAACCTTTAGTACCGAGGTGAAAACCCCGTCCCCCGGCAATATCATCGAATATCGCTTGACTTACAATAACTTTTCCACCGTTGGAGGTCCGGGGAATGTCACCCTAACCGCCCAGAATTTGGTGATTACCGAAGATGGGACAACTTATGACCCGGTGACCAATCCCCAAGGAAATAATTGGGCGTTAGATACGGATAACCTCGATGAAGATACCAATCTGACCACGGGAATTGATACCTCTCATGTGGTGGGGTCTGCGGTGGATTCAACCGGGGGAGAAATTCAATTGTTCCAGGGAAGACCGGCAACGACGCCCACGGGAGAACAAAGCGGGACGACGGTGGAAACGGATGTTACCCGGTATGTCGTCCGGGTGCTTCAGGACCTGGCCCCGGGAGAATCGGGAACCTTTACATTTCGCCGTCGGGTGAATTAAGTCAGACTTTCAGTTGAATCAAACCTTTGTTCATCACATCGATTCAGTAATCAGGGGGGAAGGAAATGCAGGAAAACCCGTTCGTAATTTTAATGATAACTTTGGGCGTGATCGGGAATCTGTCATGGACGGGTTGGGCAATGGCATCGATTCCACCCGTTGACCAGGAGAATGCTACTGGCATCGGGTCCTGTGTTCCCGGGTCCTGTCCACTGTTCCTCACCCAAGGTAACCGGGTGCAAATTCGTCTGCAACTCTATCAACTCAGAACCGTTGACGATGGGCAAGGGAATGTCAAGACTGAATGGGTAGAACTGCCTGGTGCTGCATCGGTGCAACCCGGGGAGGTCCTACGCTATACGATCGCCGCAGAAAACCAAACCGGTGAGGATATCCCCAACTTCATCCTCACCCAACCTATCCCGGATCCGGTGGTTTATATTCCTGACTCCTCCCGCATCGATACGGATGCCGAAATTACCTACAGCATCGATAACGGCGAAACTTTTGTGGAGAGTCCCACGGTGGAAGTTACCTTAGAGAATGGACAGGTGGAAACCCAACCGGCACCCCCCGAGACCTATACCCACCTCCGTTGGACCTTGACCAATCCCCTGCCACCGAATGCAGTTGTGACGGGACAGTTTGAGGTGAGGGTGCAATGAAGCATCAAAACTCTGGAGTAAGCAACTCCCCATCCAAATCGAGGACTGTTCCGAAGTTCTGGCCACTCACTGCCACCCTCCTCGCCGGAACCGTGGGAACGCTGTTTATTAAAACGGGCAAATTTTCCCCAGCCTCTGCTCAGGATAACCCCCAATGTGTGGTTCCTGGGTACTTGCTGCAAAATGAAGCATCCTACAGTTACAGCAGCGATGGCATTAATCAGATTGAAGCGATTTCCAACCCCATTACAGATGCGGTCGTGGGGGGAGGACCCATCACCATCAATCCCGGTGGCATTCGGGATGGGGGAAATAATCGCGTTTCTGGTGCTTTTGCCGGTGCATTAGCGGATGAGTTAATCAAATTGGGATTTACTCAAGAAGAAGCAACTCGGGCGGTGATTGCTGTCACGGTTACCTTGGCGCAGATGCCGGTTGATTCGAGTTTCCGCCGAGTGGCGATCGCCACTCGGACGGCGGTCTTCCAAGCAGTTCCTCGCAAAGCATCTGTGATCGCCCGACTACAACGCCAACAAGCACAAGAAACGGCGATCGCCCTAACTGCTGAACTCTCCAAATCCATCCTCGTCAGTGATGGACTCACCCCCGCCGAAGCAGAAAGCGTCACCCAACAACTCATCTCTACCCTTGTCTCTGCTGGCGATAATGCACCCATTGACGAGACCTTCCGCGCCGCATTTCAGGCGATGGTTGCTGCCGTCCCCCCTCGCGAAACCCTCCTCCGGGACCTTGCCGAAGACTTTATCGAAGAAATTCGCAACATCCGCAACGGCGTTCGCAGTGGCATCGAACAAGGGGATGTACTCTATTTTGATTTCACCCTCAGCAACCCCACCGATAGCGCCCTGCGTTTCCAAATTCCAGATGCCAACGCCGTTCAACAAGAAACCACCAACGGCATTGTCCGTGGGGTTAGTTATTCCATGATTGGCAGTGGTAGCGATGTCTTCCTCGTTCGCGATTGCTTCCCGGAACCTCAAGAACCCGGACCTATCGTGATTACTCCGGCACCGAATATCGATCCTTTACCGCAACCGCAACCGCCAACGGAATCGCAACCGCAACCTGAACCCGGACCTCCACCCACGATTACTCCGGCACCAGATATCCAACCCCTACCCACTCCCACTCCAACTCCTCCCACTCCGCAACCGCAACCGCAACCGCAACCGCAACCGCAACCCGTCACCACCCCAACCGATGTGATTGTGCCACCCGGTGGCGGTGTCCAGATTATCGTTGAGGTAGAAGTTGGACCCGTTCCCCCCGATGGCGGTGGGGTAACGGTCAATATTCCCACCCCTGTAGAAACTCCCGAACAACCTCCCACGCCACAAACGGTCATTATCACCCCCACCCTGCCTGGTACTCCCCGCCGGGAAGGACTCGGACGGATTACCGGATGTGCCGGAGAACTCTTACCGGACTACACCGGATTTAGAGTTGGACTCTACCAACCCAACCAGGCAGACCCCACCGGAGGGATTCAAGGGGTTGTCCCTCTGACTCCTACAGACATCCGAGGGGGACTCTCCCCTAACCTCGAAAATGCTAACCCCTTCTTTCTGACCAATGGGGAAGAAGGTACTTACAATTTCCTCCTGGATGTCACCCGAGGTCAACTTGACCCCGGAGTGCAATACATTTTCTTAGTCTCTCCCCCATCGGGGAGTAACTACGCGGAACGTCGCATCCGCCTTGATATCGGTGCCAACAACAATGGCATCGTTTCCTATACCGCCACTGCCCTCGATGGACGTCCGCTGAATGTGGTCACCAACAGCACGGTTGCTGAAGGAACTATTGATATTCGCGATCGCCAACAAGTCGGATTAAGTTTAGGCACTTTCGACTTAACCACCAGTCTGTGCGAAGCGCAGGAAATCCAAATCGAGAAAACCGGCGATCGCATCGCTGCCGAACCCGGCGATACCGTCATCTACCGTCTCGCCATCCGTAACCTTGCCAATACTCCCGTTACCGGCATCATCGCCGCTGACTTCCTCCCCCTCGGATTCCAATTCCGCGAGGATTCCGTCCGCGCCGAAATCTCCGGTCAGCGCATTGGCATCACCTCTACTCATGATGGCCGTTCTATCACCTTCGATGCATCTAACGTCACCATTCCTCCCACGGAAGTCCTCAATATTGCTTACGCCGCACGCATCACCCCCGATGCCTTGCGCGGCAATGGTCGGAACTCCGCCTTTGCCAATGGTCAGCGTGTCGATACCGGCATCCAGGTTCAAGATGGTCCAGCAATTCACTCCCTGCGCATCGCACCGGGAATTCTCTCCGACTGCGGCACCTTAATTGGTCGAGTGTTCGAGGACTTCAACGGCGATGGCGAACAACAACCCGATGAACCCGGTATCCCCAATGCGGTGATTTTCCTCGATGACGGCAACCGCATCATCACCGATGAACAAGGGTTGTACTCCGTCTCTAATGTCCTGGGTGGATATCGCACCGCGACATTAGACCTCTCTAGCGTTCCTGGATACACCCTCGCACCCAACGAGTTTGTCAGTGAACGCAATAGTCTATCCCGCCTCGTGCGCCTCGAACCCGGGGGTATGGCACGGGTGAACTTTGCTGTAACCCCCGCTGCGGAGGAAAATCCTGCCTCCACCGTCGGTCAAGAAGGAGGTTAATTTAAAATGCACTTTCAATCTAAATTTTCCCATCTCAGTTTTAATGGTTCCCTCGTTTTACCCGTTGCCGCCTTTCTCTTCCCGTTACCGGGATTCGCTCAGTTGTCCCCTACTGCCATAACTTTTGGCCCAGGGTCGGGTCTAGCTTCTTCCCCGCAGCAACCTCAGATATTATTGTCAACAGAGCATCTGCAATTTGTTACAGATTCCGATAAAAAGTTATCGGAAATTGAGACAACTTCGGAAAATGCTTTCCCTGAAATAGTCCCCGATGCCGCTAATTCCAGCAATATCTCAGGGGAAAACTTACCCCGGATATTATTGT
>NZ_JAMXFD010000004.1:280612-281106 GCF_025370875.1 Laspinema palackyanum D2c | reverse complement strand
CGGATATTATTGTCAACAGAGCATCTGCAATCTGTTACAGGTTCCGATAAAAAGTTATCGGAAATTGAGACAACTTCAGAAACTGCTTTCCCTGCAACAGTCGCCGATGCCGCTAATTCCAGCAATATCTCAGGGGAAAACTTACCCCGGATATTATTGTCAACAGAGCATCTGCAATCTGTTACAGGTTCCGATAAAAAGTTATCGGAAATTGAGACAACTTCAGAAACTGCTTTCCCTGCAACAGTCGCCGATGCCGCTAATTCCAGCAATATCTCAGGGGAAACACCCCCTAACAGATTGTTGTCAACAGAGCATCTGCAATCTGTTACAGGTTCCGATAAAAAGTTATCGGAAATTGAGACAACTTCGGAAAATGCTTTCCCTGCAACAGTCCCCGATGCCGCTAATTCCAGCAATATCTCAGGGGAAAACTTACCTCAGATACTGTTGTTAACAGAGCATCTGCAATTTGTCACAGATTCCGATGAAAA
>NZ_JAMXFD010000004.1:196776-280512 GCF_025370875.1 Laspinema palackyanum D2c | reverse complement strand
GTTATCGGAAATTGAGACAACTTCTGGGAATGCTTTCCCTGCAACAGTCCCCGATGCCGCTAATTCCAGCAATATCTTAGGGGAAACACCCGATAACAGATTATTGTCAACAGAGCATCTGCAATTTGTTACAGGTTCCGATAAAAAGTTATCGGAAATTGAGACAACTTCTGGGAATGCTTTCCCTGCAACAGTCCCCGATGCCGCTAATTCCAGCAATATCTCAGGGGAAACACCCCATAACAGATTATTGTCAACAGAGCATCTGCAATTTACTCTGTCCGATGAAAAGTTGTCCCCAATTCAGACAACGGATCCTGAATTAGGGCCAATTTTCCCGATCGCCTCCAGTGACACTGGGATGTTGTTGTCCCCAGAAATCATCCAAAATCTCGGGTTGTTGGAAGCACAAAGAAATTTTTGGGATTTCCAGGAATCGTCCAATATATCAGAATTTTCGGGCAAAAAATACCTAAATTCTGTAGCAACACTAAGAGTAACAGATGTAGCTTTTTTACTTAATACGCCTGAAAATTTGTGCAAAATGGGGGGTTTTTGCGTTAATAGTGCGAGGAGCGATGTCACAACAAATATTGTGACAAATGTAGCAGTTGGAGACCACAATTTACTCCAGATTGCTCCCTTATCTGTACCCACATTTGCAGCAACAGAAAATTTGCCCGATGTCTATCCGATGAAATCAGCGATATGGCTTGAAAATACTGAATTTACAAGGATTACAGATATTGTTAACCGACTTACAAACGTAGCGACAGTTAGTAGTCGGGAGTCTTTGGATTTAGAGATAAATTTGGGTGTGGGAGAAACTTCGCAAAATTACCAATTTTTGACAGAGAACCCCCTTTCCCCCATTATAGCAGAAGCCAATCCAGGGTCAAGAGGGACTGGGGAAAATTTAGAAACTGCCACGGAAGCGATCGCACAATCGGAGAGTGGCATCCGGATCCTGTCGCCAACCCCGGGGGAAATGTTGGGGGTTCCAGCAACCCAGATTATTGTGCAATTTCCGGAAGGGACGGAAATCGAACTCCTGGTAAACGGGAATCTGGTATCTTCCGATGCCGTCGGACAAACGGAACGGGATAGTAATACCGGGATGGTGACGCAAACCTGGGTGGGGATTCCCTTACAATCTGGGGAAAATGCGATCGCCATCCGCGTGGTTGGAGCAACGGTTAATGGATCTTTGGTCACCGTATTTGTCTCAGGAGGAGCCGCAGAAATTGCCGTAGAAACCGTTGAAAAAAGAGTGCCTGCCGATGGACGGTCCATTGTTAATATTCAGGGACGGTTATTAGATGAAAATGGGAAATTAGTCGAACGCGACACAGAGATTACCCTCAGTGCCAGTGCGGGAACCTTGATGGGGGAAGACCTGAATCTCGATCAGGCTGGATTTCAAGTACCCGTAATTGCTGGGGAATTTACGGCACAGTTGCAGTCGCCGTTAGATGCTCAGACCGTGAGAATTCGTGCCGCAACAGATACAGAAACCATTGCAGGGCGATCGCTAGAAGCATTTACTCAGATCCAGTTTGATACTTACCTCCGTCCGAGTTTAGTTACTGGGGGAATTAACCTGCGATTTGGACGGCGAGGATTGGACTATTGGGGACGGTTGCGGGACTTTTTACCCCCGGATGAAAATAACGAGTTTAAATTAGATGTTACAGGTGCAGCGTTTGCTACTGGGGAGTTAGGCGGATGGTTATTTACGGGGGCCTATAATAGCGAGCGATCGCTCAATTGTGATTGTAGTGGCAACCGCCGCCGGTTATTTTCAGATACCCAATTTAGTGAGCAAAATTATCCCCTGTATGGAGATGCTTCAACGGTTCAGGCAACTGCACCTTCTAGTGATAGTGTGTTCCTGAGATTTGAACGGTCCTCATCGGAAGAAAATGCGGGATTAGATTACTTCATGTGGGGAAATTATGGCACTTCAGAATTTGCCAACGAGTCCCAACAGTTCACTGCTTTAACCCGCGCATTACAGGGATTTAAAGGAAATTATAACTGGGGACAATGGCAAGTCAGCGCCTTATTTGCCAACGATGTTCAAGGATTCCAACGGGATGCGATCGCTCCCGACGGGACCAGTGGATTTTACTTCCTCTCTCACCGATTAGTCATCCCCGGCAGTGAAAATTTATTTTTAGAACTGGAAGAACTCGGACGTCCGGGAAATATTGTCCGACGACAACAACTCAACCGAGGGTCAGATTATGAAATCGACTATGATCGCGGGTCCATCTTGTTTCGTCGTCCCCTCCTGCGAACCGATGTGGTAACCGTTAATGGGGTAGAAACCGTCGTTGCCAGACGCATCGTTGCCACCTATCAACATGAAGACTTGGACGGCAATACTAACCTCTGGGGGGGACGAGTTCGCTATAATTTTTCCCGCGATTTCAACACCCCCGGATGGTTGGGGGCCACCTACCTGCGCCAAAATCAAGGCATCCGAGATTTTGAACTTTATGGGGCCGATTTCATGCTCACCTTTGGTAAAGAAGCACCCCAAGAGGTGACTGATTATCGAGAAGAAGAAGTGCCGAATTTCAGAACCCCAGTCAGCGGCCAATTTATTGCGGAATACGCCCATTCCACCAACGATTCTGAACTTTTAGGACTCGTCACAGGGGAGGCGTACCGATTTGAATTAAATGCCATTGGCGGACCTTTTTCTAGTCGCTTGTATTATCGCAATACGGATGAAGGATTTGCCAACGATGCCACGGTGAGTTTTGTGCCAGGACAAACACGGTATGGGGCATTATTAAACAGTCGGTTAACGAATACGACCCTGTTACAGTTTGCCTATGACCATGAGAAAAACTTTGGTAATTCTCCCCGTCCCATTAGTGCGATCGAGGATTTTTTAACCCCCAGACGAGAACCCATTCCGGGAATGGGACTGAATAACTCCTTAACCACCATCTCTGCTGGATTGCAGCAGACCATTGGGCGGGCAAACTTGGGATTAGATTGGGTTTGGAGAAACCGGAAAGATGAGGTGGCAACCAGTCCCTTAGATGCCACCTCTTCTCAGTTGCGATCGCGCTTTTCTATGCCGATTACCGATACAATTAACATTCGGGCGCAAAATGAATTCAACCTCTTAAAAGAAGAAGATGTGGTTTATCCCGATCGCACCATTTTAGGGTTAGATTGGCGCTTAGTTCCCGGAGTCACCCTTGAATTAAATCAAGTCTGGTTTACTGGGGGACAATATGAAGACAATTCCATCACCAGTCTCAATCTCAATGGGGATTACAACGTTACCGAAGATACCATCGTCACCGGACGCTATTCCTTTATTAACGGACAGACAATGGGGGCCGCCCTAGGATTACAACATGGGTGGACAGTCTTCCCGGGATTTCGTGTAAATTTCGCCTATGAACACGTCTTTGGTTCTCTATTTAGTCGCACAGGTGCTGGGAGTGAATTTGCTCAACCTTATGCACCGGGACAGAGTGCTGCTGCATTAGGAATTCTTAGCGGAGACAGTTACAGTGTGGGATTTGACTATACCGGAAATCCGGACTTTGCTGCTAGTGCCCGATATGAACATCGGTTTTCCAGTAGTGGCAACAATACAGTGATTTCCGCAGCAGCATCGGGTAAACTTACGGACTCCTTGTCTGTCCTCACCCGCTATCAACAGGCATCGTCATCAAATCAATTGTTTGATGAAATGGGGGATACGGTGAATTTGCGAATGGGGTTAGCCTATCGGAATCCTAATAGTGATAAATTTAATGCCTTATTGCGGTATGATTATCGCCAGAATCCAGCCTTGATACCGAATTCGATATTATTTGATTCGGGCACAAGAGCGCGAGACCATACCTTTGCTTTAGAAAGCATTTATACCCCCAATTGGCGATGGGAATTTTATGGAAAAACCGCATTAAGGCAAAGTACCTCATACCTCGCCGATGATTTAGTCGGCACAAGTTTAGTGTCCTTAAATCAGTTGAGGGCAACCTATCGATTTGGGTATCGCTGGGATGTGATGGGTGAAGGGCGATGGATACATCAAACTAATGCGAATTATGATGAATGGGGAGTGGTAGCAGAGGTGGGATATTATTTGACTCCGGATTTGAGATTAGGGTTAGGATACGTCTTCGGCAAAGTCAGCGATCGGGACTTTAATGGCGATCGGTCCGCCTCCGGTCCCTACATAGGATTAACCGTCAAATTAAACGAACTCTGGCCCGGATTCGGACAGGTAATTCCCCCACCAGCAGCAGAGGGAACTGCACCGCAATCCACCAATAATTCTAATCCCTAAAACTTTTGGCTGTGGTCATCAACCGGGAATTTTCTGATACTTGTTAAAACTCCATGAACATCTTACCCTCTGACTCCAACTCCCAACGAACTTTACGAAGCCCATTTTTGAAAAAAATACTAGGGCTTCTACCGCTCTTAGGCACAATTCTATATCCAGCCCCGGTTAAAGCCCAATTAATTAACCGGCCTTTTACGCCCCGATTTGAGGCTGTGGAGAGAGGTGACCAGATTCTGATTGGAAATACGATCATGGAGTGTGATCCTACTCCAGGCCGTCTTAATGCGGCTGCCTGTTCAACAGCACGAACAGGCGGTGCTGGGCCCACTGCTCCGCAGGATAATAACGACTTCTTCATGCGATATGTGGATACAGATGGTAATTCTAATACGTTTAATTCAAGTAGTGCCACTTTAGCATTACCAGCAGAGGTAACGGGTACAGATGTCCTCTGGGCGGGCCTATATTGGGGTGCAGATTTGCAGCATACAACAGTAACAAATCCTCCCGAACAGATTACCCGTTCCCCCGGCTGCCAAAATGCAGGTATTACTGCCATTAATTCCGGAGGGGATTACCAACGTTGTCAAGCGAATCGGGTGCTGCTACAAACGCCAGCATCAGGAGGGTATGTCTCTATAACAGCCGATCAATTTGATTTTGAGAGTTATGGTCCTGGCGGAATTGGCGGAATTGGCGGAAGAGGTAGACGCTATCAAGGCATCGCCAATGTAACAAACCTCGTAAGAGCAGGAGGAGCCGGAGCTTATACAGTTGGTAACATTCAAGCAAGTAGCGGGATTTCTCAGTCGGGTCCTTATGGAGGATGGGGCCTAGTTATCGTTTACCGAGATCCAAATAGTCCATTTGGTAGAATTATCGTTTATGATGGATTTGCATTTGTTAGCAACAGTCAATGTTTAGCGATTAATGTGACAGGATTTCAAACTCCATTAGCTGGAAATTTTGCAGCCCGATTGGGAATGATTGCATACGAGGGCGATCGAGCACAACGATTTCAGGGTGATACATTTGAATTGAATAACAATCCTTTATCAGATGCATCCAATCCTTCCAATAACTTTTTTAATAGTTCTATTACGGGACCCAGTACAAATACAAGAACGCCTAACTATGTCAATAATTTTGGGTTTGATTCTGATAATCTGGTTATAAACGATGCTCAAAATATTTTTGGAAATAATGCCACCTCTGCAAATGTCAGGGTCTGCACTAGGGACGATGGATATTCACCGGGCTTACTAACTTTTTCTGCCCAAACCCAAGTAGCTGATTTAAGCTTAAGCAAAACAGTTGATAACCCGACTCCAAATCCGGGAAGTAATGTCACATTTCGGTTAACCTTAACGAATGATGGGCCAGATAATGCTACTAATGTGGAGGTTTCGGATCAATTGCCAGCCGGTTTAACCTTTGTCTCTGCTACTGCTAGCCAAGGAATCTATGATAACAGTACAGGAATATGGACTGTAGGCCCAGTGGCTAACCAAGGGGTTGCTACATTAGATATTGTTGCAACAGTCACAACCCCAGAGCCTATCCCAGAGCCTATCGTCAACACGGCTGAAGTTAGTGCATCGGACCAGCCTGATATTGATTCTACTCCTAATAATAATATCCTCAGTGAAGATGACCAAGCTAGTGTCGTTATCAATGGTCAAAACGTAGATTTATCCCTAACGAAAACGGTTGATAATGCTACTCCCCTTTTAGGGCAAAATGTTACCTTCACGATTACCTTAAACAATAGTGGACCTGGTAATGCGACAGGAGTAGAAGTAAGGGATCAATTACCCGCTGGCTTAAATTTTGTGTCTTCTACTCCTACTCTAGGAACCTATGATAGCAAGACCGGCTTATGGACGGTGGGTACAGTTTCCAACGGTGGAAGTGCTACATTAACTATTGTGGCAACAGTTACAACCAGCCTTGCTGTAATAAATACAGCGGAAGTCATTGCAACTAACGAAACAGATACTGACTCTATTCCCGGAAATAATAACTTAAATGAAGATGACCAAGCTAGTAGTGTCCCAGTCATTGCTCAAGAGTCGGATTTGAGCCTTAGAAAATCTGTAGATAATCTAAATCCAACTGTAGGAGATACCATCGCCTATACGGTTACGCTAACTAACAACGGACCTAGTGACGCAACCGGAGTCCAAATTACAGATCAACTCCCAGCCGGATTAACTTATATATCTGACAATAGTGGGGGTGCATATAATCGAACAACGGGTCTCTGGACTGTGGGAAACCTCGCTAATGGAGCGACTATAACGTTAACAGTTAGTGCTAGAGTAGATACAGTCAATGAAGTTATTAACACGGCCTCTATTACAGCATCCGATCAACCGGACCCCAACAACAGCAATAACCGAGGTACTGTTACTATTCCTCAACAACAAGCCGATTTAAAGGTTCAGAAAATTGTAGATAATCCCAATCCCAACCTAGGAGACATTGTAACCTATACAATTTCTGTAGTTAATAACGGTCCTAATAATGCGACAAATGTATCCATTGTAGAACAGTTACCGACTGGATTAACGTTTATTTCATCGGAGCCAAGCCTGGGGACTTATAACGAGAGTACAAAGATTTGGACCATCGGTCGGATTAATACTGGGAACACAGTAACGTTGACAATTCGTGCCCGAGTAGATACTCTCAATGAGAGCACTAACACGGCCTCTATCAATTCCTCGGATCAAGTTGATCCTGACATTACAAATAACCAAAGTAGTGTTACTATTCCCCAGCAACAAGCCGATTTAGAGGTTCAGAAAATTGTAGATCAATCTACCCCTAGGGTGGGAGAGACGATAACCTATACCATTTCGGTGAAAAACAATGGCCCGAGTAATGCTACGAATGTTTCTATTACGGATCAACTCCCTCCTGGCTTGACGTTTGTTTCAGCCAGTCCTAACCAAGGGAACTATAACAATAGTACAGGGATTTGGACTATGGATAGGCTGGATAATGGAGAAACAGCGACGTTACAAATTGCTGCCATAGTCAGGCTTAACGAAACAATCACGAACGTGGCGCAAGTGAGTGGTTCCGATCAGTTGGACCCAAGCCAGACCAATAATCAGGATAATGAAGTTATTGTTCCGGTAGCAGTTCCCAATCTGGAGTTACTAAAGCGGATTACTCGGATTAATGGGACGGTTGTAGGTCAGAGTGAGAGTTTGACCAATTGGCCCGCTAACTTTGTGCGAGGATTGCCCAATTCCAATACTATTCAACCGGGAGATGAAGTTGAATATACAATATATTTTTTGTCTGCCGGGAGTGGACCTCTAGATAATGCAAGGGTCTGTGACCCCTTGCAAAACTATCAGACATTTCGGACGGATACATTCAATGGTCAAACTCCAACCGAAGGAGCGTTTGGGGCTGAGGTGGGGATTGCATTGGCGTTAAATCCTCCAAACCCGGATTTACCGACGGCCTATCTCAGAAGTGCGAATAGTGAGAGTAATCGAGGCCGGTTTTATCCTTCAGGAATTACAGCACCTCCCGTCTGTCGTCTGCCAAATGTGAGAGGGGCGGTGGTTGTGGATATTGGTAACCTGGCGGCGGGTGACTATGGGTTTATTCGCTTCCGGGTTAGAATAGATTGATTGAGTGTTGGGGAGGGTACAGTCACGTCGGGCGGTGTCCAGGCATTCCCTCCCCGTTATCCCAGCCGATCGCCGGTGTATTTATGACTTCTTTCCCTCATCCTTTTCCCACAGCACTGTTCCCCCGAATCGCGTCGGGGATGGCGATCGCTGTCCTAATTTCCGCTTGCACTCCCACCAATCCCACCGTCCCCACCCAATGGAACACTTATCAAAATCAGCGCTTTGGGTTCGAGTTTCCGTATCCCCCGGATTGGGTACCACTCCCTCCCCCCACGAATCAGGATGGACGTGCCTTTCATGCTCCCGATTACCCCAATATAGAAATTAGAGGATGGGGAACCTTGAAACTCACCGGATTAGAGGAAGCAGAGGAAACCGCAACGGTTCCTAAGTCTAACTTCACCACGGAACAGGGATTACCGGCATTGTTAGAGGTGGAAGTGGGAACTGACGAAAGTGTGATGCGGATGACCCTAGAATCGGGAGATGTGATTTATACTTGGCAAGGCCGATCGCCCAAAGACCGATTTGGGGAATATTACTCTCTCTTTTATGCGATCGCCCAAAATTACCGCGTCACCCCCTAGAACTGATACACTCTGCACCCCCCGGAAATCAAACCTGTTAAAATCATATCCTCAACTTTAGGAGAACCGAACTGTGACTCACCCGGAAATCATCAAAAAACAAAAACTTTTTGACCGTTGGGCATCGACTTACGATATCCTGTTTACGACTATCTTTTATCAAGCCCTGCATAAAAGATTACTGGATTATCTGCACTTGCCCGACTCTCCCAATGTGCTAGACCTCGGATGCGGAACGGGTCGATTGCTCGATCGCCTTGCCGAGGAATTTCCCACCCTACGCGGCACCGGATTTGACCTTTCCCCCGAGATGATTCACCAAGCGAGACAAAAAAAGCGCGATCGCCATCGTCCCCGCCTCATTTTCATCCAAGGAAACGCCGAACAACTCCCCTTCACCGACCAACAATTTGACACCGTTTTCAATACCATTAGTTTTTTACATTACCCCAATCCCAGTCGCGTTTTATCCGAAGTCAACCGTGTCTTGTCCCCTAGGGGAAAATACTACTTAGTTGATTTCACCCCCCTGGGACAAAATATGTCTCATGCTTTGGGAGTCTCTCCTGCCAATATTTACCTCTACTCCCGGCAAAGGCGCGAACAACTCGGGAGAGAAGCAAGACTCCAATGCCAGGGACATTACTCCCTTCTCGGTCCCGTCTGGCTGACTATTTTTACTAAAATATAGGGGAGTTTCTCCGAGAAAAAGGTTTTGAGTTTCCTGGATTTCTCCCGTTGAAGAATTAGAGTACAATAGGCAGATAAACAGAGTAAGTTGAGGTCTTTTTGCTCGATATCCCGAGCCCATCATAATCCCAGCGCTGCACCCGTGCAAGAGGCTCTTTTCTAGCAACTGGCTGTCTATTTTCCGGTTCCGGAGCCCAAAGCAGCCCTCACCCTAGAATCGACAATAGAATGAGCGATCGCCTGTCTTATCCTAATTCAGTGTTTTTGTCAAGATAAAGTTGGCTTAAAGAACCGGGCGATCAATAAAAAATGGAACCGACTCTGCGGAATTACTCCTTGGGTAATGAAGCACTTTTGGGTTAATCGGCTATCTTTGTACTAAATCCTAATAATCAGCGGCCATGCGTCAACTTTTATTAAAGGTGTCAATTGGGATGCTCGTCCTCATCTTGAGTGCGTGTGGTGGTGAACCGGAGACTCCGGAAGTCGTCGCCCCCGTCGAGCCATCTCCCCCAGCAGCGGAGACTCCACCGGAGTCCCCAGAAGCCGGAGAACAACCCGAATCCCCGGAATTTGCAGAACCTGTGGTGCCTCAGCGCCCGGATCCCACTTCCATTGGGAATTTAATTCCCCCAACCAGTCCAGATGAGCGAGTGCGGCAACTGGACCAGCAAAGGGCCCGACAGGCTCAGGAAAATCCCTTTGGGATACTTGATGTCCAGCCGGTGCCGGTCACTCCTGCACCGGGTGCAGCACCCGCAACTCCTAGAGTTCCGGAATTTCCAGGCCGTGCGGTTCCTGATCTTCCGGAATTGCCGGTGGCGATCGGTCCAGAATTACCCCCAGGTCAAGCAGTGGCCCAAGCTCAACCCTTTCAACCCTTCCCAGGACCAGGAGCAGGACCAGGAGCAGGACCAGGAGCAGGACCAGGAGCAGGACCAGGAGCAGGCCGAGGAAATGGAACGGGCCCGGGAGCCAGACCGGGACCAGGGGGAGGAACTGGAAATGGAACGGGCCCGGGAGCCAGACCCGGAACGCCCGGTCCTCAAGGACCACAAATTCCCGACCTGGTGGGTCAAGGAGTTCCCTCCCTTCCCGATTTGCCTTTCGGAATTGGCCCAGAACAACTACCTCCCAGACCGCGACCCCCCGCACGACAAGCGGCTGCTGGTCCACCGGCTCCCCCTCAACCCCCCACCATTCCGCCTTTAGTGGCGCGAGGGGTGCCAGGTCTTCCGGAACTGCCTGTGGGAATTGGTCCAGAACAACTGCCTCCGGTAGTCGCCCAGGCCCCTGCGGGTCCCCCTCAACCCCCAACGCTTCCGCCTTTAGTGGCGCGAGGGGTGCCAGGTCTTCCGGAACTGCCAGTGGGAATTGGTCCAGAGCAGCTTCCTCCCCCACCCCCACCTCCGGTCCCACCACCGCCACCTTCTACGGATTTAGCCCAAGCTACGGAAGTGACTGGGGTGATTCGAGCGGGGGGTCAAGTGCAAATTATTGTTAAGGCTCCTAATGAGGCAACTTCGCGCTATGTGAAGGTAGGCGATCGCATTGCCCTAGGCGAGGTGCTGGTGAAAGAGGTGCAAAATTTAGATTCCGCTGACCCGATTGTGATTTTGGAGCAAAACGGCGTTGAGATCAGTAAAGCGCTGGGAGAACAACAACCCCCGGAAGCTACTCCGGGTGGGGTTAACTTGGCTAATGCTGCCTTAGGACGTTAGCAGGGTTGTCAAGGCAATCTCCCTAACCCGTGGGCAGAGATTGCCAGATCGGGGATTTATGAGGCAATGGCACTCGGTTGTTCCGATCGCGGTCATGTCTAAAATCATGAACGCGATCGCCTCATTCTTTGGGGTGAATCTACCCAATTGCAGAAGAACGTTTCGGTTTCCAAAACTTAGAATAGATAATAACCATGCACATAGGAGAACGTTAGGATTATGACTGACTCTCTCAAAAAGATCGGAATGACGATGTTCATCGTCTGTGTGATGCAGATTGCCAGTTCAATCGGGCCTATATCAACCTCAAGCGCACAAGAAGAGGGCGAGGAGTATGTCCCTCCTTTTTGCACCGGAGACGCTTCCGCTGGCCCAGTTAAGTGCAATTACAACAATGGGGATAACTATGTCGGATCGTTTTCCAATGGTGTTCCCAATGGTAGAGGGGTCTATGTATATGCCAATGGCGATCGCTATGAAGGACTCTTTAGCGGGGGTCGTCCCAACGGAGAGGGAACCTTCATCTTTGCCGATGATGCCCGCTATGAAGGTACATTTGAAAATGGCAATATTGTGAGGGGGAAAGCTATTTTCCCCGATGGATCCCGCTATGAAGGGACTTTCCGCCTCGTTCAGGATCTTGGTAGCGGTGATGTTAGCTCTCAACCTGCTGGACAAGGGCAATTTGTCTTCAGCAATGGCGATCGCTATGTGGGAGAATTCTTTGCCGGACAGCCCTTTGGTCAGGGGACCCTCAACCGCGTGGATGGAACCCGCTGTCAAGGCCGGTTTTTTAACGAAAATTTGGACGCGAATGGGAGTTGTACCTTCCCCAATGGCACAAGGTATGAGGGAGAATTACGTCAAGGTCTTCCCCACGGTCAAGGTGTCCTGATTGATAGCGCTGGCAGACGCTTCCCCGGACAGTTCCGCGAAGGCAAACGGATTTAATTGCGGGGATTATCGGCCCGATTCTCCTGGGGAGAACTTCAACCGGCGCGATCGCCTCTTAAAACTAGAGCCTTAATACCGAAAACCCCAAGCGATCGCCTGGGGTTTTCTTGATTCTAGCTCCTATCATTATGGTAACTTGTCCCTTTGGTGAAGCTCAATCCACCCTAAATAACAACCCTAAATTACATTGCCCATTCTGCTGTTTAATTGAGCAATAAATTCTTTGAACTCTTGCTCTCGACTTTGACCTAAATCAGTTTCTAACCACTTCTGAACAGACTCCTGGACTTGTTTAATCCGAGTGTGACCCGAACGATATTCATCAATCGCTTGGACCAATTCGCGATCGGATAAATTTTCCACCAAAGTGTTCAGATAAGCGGCAGCAATCTGGGCCACTTCTGCTTCCGTTGCAGGGCCATCAGTCCCCTGGGTTTGATGTAATCTCATCGCGAGGCGATTTAAGGCGTCATAAGCTTGCTTGTTCATTGTCCTATCTCCAATTGTCTATATGCTATGGATTGAATCCCTCAGTCTGGGGTCATTCTCCCGAGGTCTTGCACGGGAGCAATATCCCAAAGTGATTGTGCTGTAACCGTTTCGCCTAGATTACAGTCCTTAAATTTTTCAAAAGGGTTGCTCTCGACTCCATCCGTAGAGTGGAGCTGCCCTCGACCCCCGCTAGATGTGGGGGTAGAAAACTTAAAGGTTTTCTTAATCCGGCTGGAATCCTTTAGGTTATATTCTAATCGTATATACTGATTGGAGAAATGTCAATGTTTGATGACAAAAAACAATTTCACCCCGGTCAGAAGGTGGTTTGTCGCACGGATCCCCAACAGTCCGACTGGTATGAGTGTCAGGTTTTAGAGATTGCGGAGGTCTGTGAAACCGATGAAGAGTGCTACATTCGGACCACCTGCAACCGAGTTTTAGGGACTGGGGAAATTGAGGCAGTCGGGTCACCGAGTAAGCGGGGACACCACCCTAACTCCAAGGCAAATTTGAAGAAAGGGCCAAAGAGTCGCAAAAAAAACCGAGTCCGCAAGTTGTTTTCCCTGGCCCCGGAAACGGTGGAATGGTTGCAAGACCAACCGATTCCAGCATCTCAGGCGATCGATAAGTTGGTGGAGTTGGCCCTGGCAACTTCGGCGAGTTGTACGGAACTGCCCCAGGTGGGGTCTAAGGTGGAAATTTTAGAGGGTCCGAAAGCAGGTCGGATGGGACGGGTTCGCAAAGTCGGGGTCCAGGTGTGGATTGAGGAGCTCCCTGGCGATCGCCCGGTGGAAATGTTACCGTCTTATCCCCCTTCGAGTTTGAAAGAATGTTAAACAATGCTGGGGTTTGATGTTCGTAGTAACGACTTCAGTCGTTCTTAATTTAAGGGAATAACGACTGAAGTCGTTACTACGAACTGGGAGAAAATATCAGGCCCATGTTTGTAGTAACGACTTCAGTCGTTCTTAATTTAAGGGAATAACGAATGAATTCGTTACTACGAACATGAAAAGATAACGACTGAAGTCATTACGACGAACATGAGAAGATAACGAATGAATTCGTTACTACGAACATTTTCTTTGTTTAACTGCGTGCTAAATAGTCATCAAAATTGGGTACCGTGACCCAGGTGCCGGTTTCGTGGGATTCATGGGTGAGGTCCATGAGGAGTTGAGAATAGACACCCTCTCGTAAGGAAGGGGCGATCGCCTGTCTGGCCTCAATCCCTCGGACCCAATTATCCACCACGCGAATAAAGGGCGCAATCCGGCCATCCGGGTAGGTTTTAGAAAACTCCAGACGGTTGGGAATCGTCAATTCTGATAAGGATTCCCCTGCCGGTGCACCCCACAATTTAAACCCATGTACATAATCTTTCTGATTGTCGCTGCCGAGGACTAAGGTGCCGCGATCGCCATACACTTCTACCCAATGTCCTCGTCCTTGGTAAGTTGCGGAACTCAAACTTACTTGGATAGGAGTGCCATCGGCCAATTCCAACAT
Source organism: Laspinema palackyanum D2c (assembly GCF_025370875.1). Lineage (NCBI taxonomy): Bacteria > Bacillati > Cyanobacteriota > Cyanophyceae > Oscillatoriales > Laspinemataceae > Laspinema > Laspinema palackyanum. The sequence goes on along the minus strand of NZ_JAMXFD010000004.1, from coordinate 266,576 downwards.
CATTAGGCAGGTATCATCGGCATCTACAGGTTTTAGTTGTCCCCCCGCTTTCGGGTCCGGACGTTCGGTGACTGCGGTACTCAGGGAAGCAGATAAGCGTTTGACGGGTCCAAATAACCAGGAAATATAATCAAAACAATGAGACCCGATCGCCCCTAAAGCACCACCGCCTTGCTGTTTTTGAGAGTACCAATTCCAAGGCCGACTGGCATCAGCGCGAGAGGAGACTAACCAATCAATTTTAATTAACCGGATTTGTCCACAATATCTATCATCTAACAATTCTTTAAACCGCTGCCATGCTGGAACGAATCTAAATTCAAAATCCATCGCCGTGACCACACCGTTAGCATTGGCAATTCGATAGAGTTCTTTTGCTTCCGATGCTGATAGGGTGGTGGGTTTTTCGAGTAATAAATGTTTGCCTGCTTCTAGCAGGGGTTTTGCCATTTCATAATGCAAGAAAGGCGGGGTAGACAGACTCACGGCCTGGACTTCGGGCATTTTGGCGATATCGGCGATCGCATCGGTTGCCAGGGGGATATGATGAGTCGCGGCGATCGCTTCCGCCTGATTAATATCCCGATGATAGACGGCGATCGGTTCAGTCTGAGGATATTCTTTCAATCCGGGAATATGCACTTTCTGTCCAAACCCTGTCCCCACAATGGCGACACCAATCGGTCCCGGTGCATAATTAGGGCCCGTAGGATAAGAGGAGGCACTGGATAAATTCGTCATAAGTCTTTTGTCCTTTGTTCTGGGTCAGGGGTGAGCAGACGGATGATGGATGATGGGAGAGGGAACGACTGAAGTCGTTACTACAAACATGGGAGGAAACGACTGAAGTCGTTACTACAAACAAGGAAGGAAACGACTGAAGTCGTTACTACAAACAAGGGAGGGAACGACTGAAGTCGTTACTACAAACATGGACCCTATTTTTCCATCATAAAACTCTCTACCCAGTCAATCACTTGATGTCCTAGGCGTTCATCATTGGGGAGATATTTATCAATTTCGCGAATCCCTGTGGGACTGGTGACATTGACTTCGGTTAAATAACCTCCAATCACATCTAGGCCGACGAAATATAGGCCATCTTCTCGGAGTTTCGGACCGACTTCAGCGCAGATTTGTCGTTCGCGATCGGTAATTTCTGTTTTGACCGCTAGACCTCCGACGGCCATATTCCCACGAAATTCACTCCCACTGGGAACCCGATTAACTGCGCCAATGGGTTCGCCATTGAGGAGGATAATTCTTTTATCTCCTTGTTTGGCTTCCGGGAGATAGGTTTGGACCATGACGGGTTCTTTGCCTTGTTTGGTACTAATTTCAATCAGGGAATTGAAGTTTTTATCCTCGGGGTCTAGGAATAAAATGCCTTCTCCGGCTTTTCCGCCTAATGGTTTGAGAACTGCTGCACCTTTTCGGTCTAAAAACTCGCGAATCACGACTTTACTTTGACTGACGATGGTTTCAGGAATGACCGAGGTAAATTGGAGGGCATACATTTTTTCATTGGCCGATCGCAGTCCGTTTGGGGAGTTGACGACGAGGGTTTTATCGGGGTCGATGTAATCGAGAATGTAGGTGGCGTAGAGATAGGGAATGGTGACGGGGGGGTCGGTTCGCATGAAGACGACATCCATTGCTTCGAGGGGATGGGAACCGTCGGGTTGGATTTGGTACCAGGGGTTTGCCGCTATCCAGCGATCGCCTGCGCGTTCGATCGGTTTGAGGGTCACTTGGTCGAAAATTGCCCAAGCTTTGCCATTCACGACGCTGAGTTGATGCGCCTCAGTTATCCAAACCTCATGTCCTTTCGCTTGGGCGGATTCCATCAGCGCGACGCTGGTATCGTGGGTGGGATCTAGTTTTTGGATCGGATCGATGATGAAGGCAAATTTCACGGTTACTTCCCTTGTGAATGGTTCCCTGGGTGGAGCTTTACCTATTTTATTTAAGCGCTAAATGGGACAAAAAAGCGATCGCCTCCCAGGGGCGATCGCTTTTTTTGAGTGCTATTTCCGCCCCAATCCTCCTAGAGGATGGATGCTGCTGTCAATCCTAGGGACAAGAAAGCGGGGGTTTAGCCCCCATTTAGGGGCTTTTGTGCAGAAAGGGGGGGAAAGAACCCGGTTGTCTTTCCGTTGCTTTACCTTTGGACTAAACCGACTCCGGTTGCAGCATGGGATCTAACTGATTGTTGGCATCGAGGGCGTGCAAATCGTCGCATCCCCCAATATGGCGATCGTTAATAAAAATCTGAGGCACAGATCGACGCCCATTGGCACGGGTTGCCATCTGATCCCTGGCGTCTTCATCTCCATCAATGCAGTATTCCGCATACTCTACACCTTTGCGATCTAACAGCGCTTTCGCCCGCCGACAGAACGGACAACTACTCCAGGTGTAGATTTCTACGTTAGGTTTCATAATAGGTTCACAGGTCTGAGCAATCTGAGGTTTACTCCATTGTAACGGGACTGCTCACCCTGGTTCATTTTCTGACTTAGACTGATTGTTAATCCGTCATTTAAACTGTAAAAACTCATCAGCAGAGGCTCCCAAAAGTGGATTTATCCCACCCTGGGATTATAAACATTGCCTATTTTATAGATGAATTCCTATAAACCGATTGAAATAAAATGTAATTAAAATTAACCCACGAGGCCAATTTAGACAAAAAACTCCCCACTATGCGGGGGAGCGCAAAAGCACCCAGTTTGAAATTTATAGAGCTTCAAATGGCTCCCCTTATTCACAATTAATGTATTCCTTCACTTGATCTCATGATTCTAGGGTTTAACCTTCAGTTTGAATCAGAGGTTGCGGCTTTTTTTTTCCATATTTAAGGGCTCCTGCTCCGAGCAGGAACAACGCCGTAGTCGCTGTCGGTTCCGGAACCTGTTTGGGATCTTCTGAGCGGATGCCGATATCAATCGTACCTTGACCCGTACCGCTCTGGTCAACAAAGGTCTGTCCGTTAATGCTTTGGTAGCGAACCCCGAAGTTGTTCAGCGCAAAGCTTTTGACGTCACCGGAGAAGGCTAGACTGGCCGTGAACCTTCCGGTATTGCCGGTCTCGACGCCGCCATTGGCTCCGCCTTGGCAGCGGTTCCCATTAGTAAAGCAGACATCAAGTGCTCCAAACTCATTGGGAAAGTCGCCAGATCGGTCATTGATAAATAAACCTTCAACCCGGGTATTGCCTTCACCACTGGCGCTACCAACGCCTTGGAGGGTCATGCCAGAACCTAGAGTGGTGCCACTATTCCAATTCCAAACATCAAACCCTAAAGCCGAGGTCCGAGAGGTGAGACCCTCGCTGGAGGTGTTCTTGAGGAACACATCAAAAATCGCCTCGGTGTAGCCGCCAACGCTGTTAAACTCAAAAGCCTCCAATTTAAAAATCGCTTCCGAGGAGAGTCCAGAAACGTTGTTTGTACTTACATTTCCGTCAAAGTTAACGGTAAATTCTTTGCCAACATCGCTGAGAGAAATGCCTAGGCTTGTACTGCTGTCAAAAAGAGTCAAAGCTGAGGCAGATGCGGCAACAGTCAAGGAGTAAACCCCGACGGAGCCCATGACGGATAGCCCTAAAGTAAGTGGTTTGAGCAATCTAAACATATCTTTTTCCTGAATCCTACCAGCATAATGGGTGAAATCGAACCGACGGTTGCACTCTTGCTTGGCTGTTCTAGTCAGCATATTTATGCCACCCTATTAGGCAATTGCACTAAGCGATGGAATTGGTTAATTCCTTGACTCCTTTATAAGAGGAGGCCAAACTCCCATTTTGCGGAGCGATCGCCGGTACTCCATTCAACTGTATCCATCAAACCCTAACTCTGTCCATAGTTTGCACTCAGCTTTGTAAAATCTTTATATAAATAAACTGAATGCTAGAATTTGCCGAGATTTTGGCTCTGTACTAATACAAAGTTTTGATAAAGTACGAGATTTTACGCAGCAACAAGTCCTCAATAAATTGATTGCGGACTTGTTGACATAACAGTGCTTAACTTATTATTACCTCATGGATAAGGGAATGTCGTCAGCAAAATCGCGTAACTTCGGCAAACCGGAAAAAAGAGATTACTGAGGGGCCACTGCATAATCGATGAGTTGAGCGAGTCGTTGGCGCAGGGTTTCGAGTCCCAGACGCTCCCGGGCACAGATAAAGACGGCCAGGGGAAACTCTTCCTTGGCGATCGCCAGGGTATCTCCATCCACCGCATCAATCTTATTAAAAGCAACCAGGGCCGGTCCTGGAGTCACTGGCATTTCCCCCAAAATCTTCATCACGGAGCGAATCTGACTTTGCCATGCGGGATGGGATAAATCGACAACGTGCAGCAAGGCATCCGCTTCGGTAACTTCTTCTAAGGTGGCGCGGAAGGCATCCATCAAGGAGGGGGGCAATTCATGAATAAACCCCACGGTATCGGTGACAACGATCGTCTGGGTATCGCCCATCACCGTAGGAATTACTAACCGCCTGGTGGTGGGGTCCAAGGTGGCAAACAGTTGATCTGCCGTATAAATTTCCGCATTGGTCAAGGCATTGAGCAGAGTAGATTTACCGGCATTGGTATAACCGACGATCGCCACGGAAGGGACATCTTGATGTTGGCGACGCAGGCGCATCCGCGATCGATGGGCCTGCAACTCGTTCACTTCCTGTTGCAGACGGGCAATTCGCCGTTGAATGGCGCGGCGTTCGGTTTCCAGCTTCGTTTCTCCAGGGCCTCGGGTGCCAATTCCCCCCCCTAAGCGGGACATCGCTTGACCTCGACCCGTGAGACGGGGGAGCATATATTCCAATTGGGCTAATTCGACTTGGAGTTTACCTGCCCCAGATTGGGCGCGTTGGGCAAAGATATCCAGAATCACCTCAGTGCGATCGACCACCCGGACGCCGATTTGGACCTCCAGATTGCGGACTTGTGCCGGAGAGAGTTCGCGATCGAAGACAATCAGATTGCTGCCGAGGGTTTGTGCAGTGAGGGCAATTTCTTCCACCTTCCCCTTTCCGACCACGGTTTGGGGATGGAGACGGGGACGTTTCTGGCGCATGGTTTGCAAGACGGTTCCCCCGGCAGTATCTACTAGACGCGCCAGTTCCCTGAGTCCATCCTCAAACTGCTCCTCTTTGAGATTATTAGTCATTACTCCGACTAATAGAGCGCGATCGTGGTCCGCATCCACATCCCGGGCGATAAATTCGCGCTGGAACTCCGCTTCTAGGCCCTCGACGAGTTCTAGGAAGTCCTGTAGGGAGAGGGCATCCAGACTCATCGGGGGGGAAACGGTCCAGGAGGCGATCGCCCCATTGTCCTGACCCTCTTCCATACCCGTTTGGGGAATCAAATGTGCTAAATAGGATTGACTCACATAACCCGTGGCCCCACCTCCGCGCCGTTCAAACCCCTCCCCGGTTACATTCAACACGACTAAAGCATCCAAGCGTTGAATCGCCATTGCTGTTAGAGAAGACTCACTCGGCCCCTCGCCCTTCAACTGAGTAGTAATACAGCGAATCCCACTCAGACGACCCTCTCCATAGCGGGGTAACTCCATTGCCGGGATTTGGGTTTGACGCGGTGAACCCACCCCCACCCGGATCACCTGACCCCGACGGTTGATATAAACACAAACCGAATCTTTGATTTCGGTACTAATCGCCCCCAGACGCTGGGCGAATTCCGAGGTAGTAATCGCATCTACGGGGAGCTTTTGGTGGTATAGGCGGTCAAGTTGCTTAAGCTGACTGGATTTAAGTCCTTGTAGCTGTCCATATATCGTTTCGATAGGCGTATTGACCAGGAAACTGGCCCTCCGAACTCTTTATCTCTTTATTTTATCGTGAGTTAAAGGGATGTTAGGGAGTCAGGGGGTTTAGCGGTGTTAAAGGATGGGGGATGATTCCAGGAGGGAATGGAGAGATATTGACGAGAGGAACCCGGTTTTTTACCTCAATCTGAATATCCTGTCCTTCACTCCCCTGAAAACTGCCCTAAACGCTGCACAAATTCTTGATGTTCTGCTGTTTGTAACCCTTGCTGCAAAATAGCATTGAGAGTCGCACCCTCTTTTTGTTGTAAGGCTTCTACAGACAACCAGAGACCCGGAAATACCTGCGATCGCAAAATTCCTTGTTCATCCGGCACTAGGGAAACATATCGACCTTCTTCTAAAATAAACCAATCCAATTTATTTTCATAAATTTGCCAGACAATATATTCCTGAACCCCGTTCCGTTGATAGGCATTCAGCTTATCATTCAAGTCATAACTGGCACTAGAAGCAGCAATTTCCACAATCAATTCCGGTGACCCTTCAATATAGTCATCCTCACTAATCCAAGAATTGCCACCCACTGCCGGTTCAAGGCGTAATAAAGCATCCGGTTGAGGTTCATTCTCTTCATCCAGACGAACCGTGGCATTGTCATAGAACCCTACCCCCGGTGTTGCCATCCAATAAGTGCCTAACCAAGCCATCATAATTGCATGAGGGTTACCATGCCGATTCGCACGAACGGGGGACGGCACAAAAACAACTCCTTCAACTAATTCAGCTTTTTTAATATCCGGTGCAACATCGTAGCGATGCTCGAACTCCTCACGAGTGAGGCGATCGCCACTTTCTAAAGGGGGAGTATTCAGCACAGAAATAGCAGTCATCGGCGTAAAATAAAGCGTTATTTTATAACAGTTTATCGCGCATCTCAATCAATTGGACTATTTCTGTACATGGGGTTACTACAAACAAACGTTCGTAGGGACTCCTTCAGGAGTCATCTTCAGGCAACCCCTCAAGGGGTTACTACAAACGTTCGTAGTGACTCCTTCAGGAGTCATCTTCATGGAACCCCTCAAGGGATTCACCGGGATACTCGGTTTCAAAGGCAGATTTGTGGTTAAATTAAAAGTAGGGCGATCGGGCAGTCTGTTCCCAGGTTCTTAGAGGGTAACTTGCTACAGGGCTGATCTGGCATCGGGCTTATCAACGCCACTGTCAGGACTTTAGTCCTTTCCGAGGTTCCTTTTAATAACATCTACCCCTTTGATCTCCCCTTTAATTGGCTTTCACATCGATACAATTATTTCACGCAATAAGGGTATCGACTTGTTTCTGATGAATCCCTAATTATTGTCAAAAAACCATGACTCTATCTTCTACAAGTTCCTCATCATCTCAAGCAGAAAAGCAACCTTGGATTGCGGTAATTTTATCACGAATTATCCCAGGTGCTGGGCAAATTTACGCAGGTAATCTATTCCGAGGACTGATAATTATAGCAGTTTGGCTGGGAAGTTTCGGACTGTTTCTGTGGTCATTATTACTGCCTACTATTAATTGGCTGTTGACCCTGCTTGCCTTACTGATAATTTTGGGTTTAACTCTCTGGAATCTCTTTGATGCTCATGCCTCGGCAAGAAAGAGTAATAGCCCACAATTTGAAAATTTAAGAAAATCAAAAAAAGACCCGTGGTTAGCAGTTTTCCTTTCCCTATTGTTTCCAGGGTTGGGTCATTTTTACATTAAAAAAATAGGTGAAGGACTTGTTTTTGCTATCGCTACGATAGTCGTTGCCGTACTTGCACCTAAAATATTTGTGGTAATATTGCGATTTGGGGCCGCTTTCCATGTTTATCAATTGATGAACAAGAAAAAAGACATTTCTCAAGAGAAAGCACCCTTACTCATTGGTTTATTCGTTATTGCTTCTCTGGTTGTATCATTCGCAATGCTTTCTCTCCAAAGGTCTGTCATTGAAACTCGCTATATACCCTCGGGAGCTATGATACCTACCTTGCAAATAGATGATCGACTAATTATTGACAAAATAACTTATAAATTCAATGCACCTGAACGGGGGGATGTTATCATTTTTTCACCCACTCAAACTCTCCAAGAACAAAATTTCAAAGACGATTTTATTAAACGACTTATCGGTTTACCCGGAGAAACAGTGGAAGTCAGTAATGGACAGGTTAAGATTAATAACCAACCTTTGGAAGAACCTTACATTGCTGAACCTCCTACCTATCAGTACGGACCCGTTACGATTCCTGAAAATAATTATTTAGTGTTAGGAGATAACCGCAATAATAGCTATGATAGCCACTACTGGGGATTTGTCCCTAAAGAAAATATTGTGGGAAAAGCCAACAAAATATTTTGGCCACCGGATAGGCAAGGGGCGATTCAATAATTGGCATAATCCAGTCATCCAAACCGGAGAATGAGAGCAATGGGAGAGACGAGAAAATTCCCGTCTCTCCCTACATCCGGAAACGACTGAAGTCGTTACTACGAACGTTTGAAAGCGGATTTGTAGACCTGCTCATTGGCTTTTGCTGACTCAAATAAATCAACGATAGGATGGGGATAATCTACTCCAATTTTTACTCCGAACCGCTGCTGTTCCACTGGCAATAATTTCCCAGGTTCATGCACTTTAGCTGCCGGAACTGCTGCCAATTCCGGTAACCAATGCTTTACATACTTGCCGTCGGGGTCATAATCTTTGGATTGTTTGATAATATTAAAAAATCTAAATCCCCGGGCATCATTTCCCACTCCAGCAGTGTAGTTCCAATTTCCCCAATTGCTACAAACATCATAATCAATCAGCAGAGACTCAAACCATTCCGCCCCCATCTGCCAATTGATGCCGAGGTTTTTAGTTAGGAAACTGGCGACGTTTTGTCTGCCTCGATTGGACATGAATCCGGTGGCAGCGAGTTCCCGCATATTGGCATCTACAAGAGGAAAGCCGGTTTTTCCTTGTTGCCAGAGGGTGAACTTTTGCCAGTCTTCTTCCCAGGGAATGCTTACTCCTTGTAATCCGGATTGACGGAAGATGGCGTTGCCATGTTTGGCACAGATGAACCGGAAGTAATCTCGCCAAAGTAACTCGAAAATGAGCCAATAGGTGGAGTCGTTTTTGAGGCGTTGGGTTTCGTAGTCTTGGACTTGTTGGTAAATGTAGCGGGGGGAGAGGCAACCCAAGGATAACCAGGGGGAAAATTTGGAGGAATAATCGGGACCTAGCATTCCGTTGCGGGTTTCTTTGTAGGTTTGCAGACGATCGCCACTCCAAAAATAGTCCTGCAATCGCGCAATTCCGGCGCTTTCTCCTCCGGTAAAGGGGAGGACTGCTTTGGAGGCGATCGCAACTTTTTCCACGCCTAATTCTGTTAATCTGGGTAATTTTCCTGTCTCAATTTCCGGTAACGGTGGCAACTCGGTGGGAGTGGGAAAGCAGGAATCTGGGGTAGCTGTTTTTTCCACTTGTTTGCGAAAGTGGGTGAACAGTTCGGGAATATTGGGAATATCAAAGGGGAGGCGATCGCGATGATATAGAGTATGTCCCCAGAAGGATTTGAGCGCAATGTTCAGAGGTTTAACCCCTTGAGACAGTGCCGTTTCTACTGCAATTTCTTCCGCTGTTACTTCCTGATGGAAATAAATCGCTGAGGCATTGACTTGTTGGGCGATTTGCGGTAAAATTGATTCAGGTTTTCCAATTTTAATAATTAAGTTACTGCCCAAGTTTTGCAGGGATTGACGCAGGTTCGCCACACTTTCGAGTAAAAACTGGGCGCGGAATGGGCCGGTTTTTGGAAATCCATAAGAAGTTTTAGAAAATTGTCTGGGGTCGAAACAATAGATCGGGATAATCGGCGCATGGGTTTGGATGGCGCGATACAGCGGTTCGTGATCATGGACACGCAAATCGTTGCGATACCAGAGGAGAATGGGTTGGGAAGTCATGGGTTGGAAGTATAAATGATTATAAAAAAAGGTAGCTAATTAAAACTACCTTGACAGCAAGGACACGGGATTGCCGTGTCCTTAAATAAATTGTAGAGAACCTATCGAGGACTCCCAATTACCGGGGCTTTCATCGGTTCGGCTAAGGCAACCGAGGCATTTTCCGCCAACGTCGGTACTGAGTTCCGCAATCTTGCGGTTAACTGTACCGTGGTTGCATCGTAGATTTGGGTGAGAATCTTGGGATATAAGCCAATCCCAATAATCGGCACCAACAGGCAAGCAATGATAAACACTTCCCGGGGTTCGGAATCAATCAGGGCTTCATGTTCCACTAATTCCTTGTTTTCCGGTCCGTATAACATTTCTCGCAACATGGACAGGAGATAAATCGGAGTGAGAATGACGCCGACTGCCGCTAAGAAGACGACGACGACGCGGAATGTCAGGCTGTAGGCATCGCTGGTGGCAAAGCCGACAAAGACCATTAATTCAGCCACAAATCCACTCATTCCCGGCAACGCTAAGGAGGCTAGGGAACAGGTGGTCCACATGGCAAAGGACTTTTTCATCTTTTTGCCAATGCCGCCCATTTCATCCAACATCAGGGTATGGGTGCGATCGTAAGTTGCTCCCACCATGAAGAACAAACTCGCCCCAATCAGTCCATGAGAGACCATTTGCAGGACAGCACCGCTTAACCCTAGGTCGGTAAATGAGCCAATCCCAATTAGCACAAATCCCATGTGAGAAATGGAGGAATAGGCAATTTTCCGTTTGAGGTTGCGTTGGGCAAAGGAGGTGAGAGCGGCATAAATGATATTCACTACCCCGAGGATGACTAACATCGGTGCAAACACCGCGTGAGCATCGGGTAACATTTGGGCATTCATGCGGATGATGGCGTATCCTCCCATCTTCAGCAGAATTCCGGCGAGTAACATATGCACTGGGGCGGTGGCTTCCCCGTGGGCGTCGGGTAACCAGGTATGTAAGGGGAAGATAGGCAGTTTGACGCCGTAGGCAATTAAAAATGCTGCATAGAGCAACAGTTCTAAGTTAATGGCGTAATCCTTCGCCGCGAGGGACTGCATATCAAAGGTGACGGTATCGCCGTAGAAGGCCATTGCGAGGCCCGCCAGGAGAATAAACAGGGAACCGCCTGCGGTGTAGAGGATAAATTTGGTGGCTGCATAGAGGCGTTTTTTACCGCCCCAAATGGACAGCAGCAGGTACACCGGAATCAGTTCCAATTCCCATACCAGGAAGAACAAGAGCATATCCTGGACGGCAAAAACGGCAATCTGTCCGCCATACATGGCCAAAATCAAGAAGAAAAAGAGTTTTGGCTTTAAGGTGACGGGCCAGGAGGCCAAAATTGCCAGGGTGGTGATAAATCCGGTGAGGATAATCAGGGGCATGGATAAGCCATCGGCCCCGACTGACCAGTTGAGGTCTAAGGCAGGAACCCAGGAATAGCTTTCAAAAAGCTGGATATTCGGGTTACTGAGGTCGTAATGATTACAGAAGGTGTAGACAATGAGGGCAAAGTCCATGAGTCCGACGATTAGGGCATACCAACGCACCGTGCGCCCATCTTTATCGGGGATAACAGGGATGAGTAGGGATGCCGCGATCGGAAACAGGATAATTGTAGTCAGCCAAGGAAATTCAGCCATGTTTATAGATCGCTAACAAAATTCATCAAAGAGACTAAGGGAATCCCAAAAAATAAAATATCCAAAACCCGCAGGCTGAAGCCTGGGGCTATACGGACGAAGCCTGCCTTCGCAGGCTAAGAACAATAACCCGCACCCTGAAGGGTGGGGCTATACGGACGAAGCCTGCCTTCGCAGGCTAAGAGAGTAAAGGAGGTCCTTAACAATGGGATTTGGATGATTTATTTGTTGGAATACCCTCAATCCGGTGGTCAAAAGTCTTTTTTCTTCGTCTTAGCCCGCGCAGGCGGGCTTCGTTCGTGTAGCCCCAGGCTTCAGCCTGCGGGTCTTTTTCAACCGGATTGAGTATGGAAAACTCACCCGTCACACTACAGAAGCCAGAATTAAATCCGAGGCAATGATGCTGGAATTCTGGCTTCTGCTTGGGCGACAGATGAATTAGATTAAGTCACGCCGGAGAGGATGACTAAGCCTAGAACGGCAACAAAGACGATCAAGGCATAGAACTGGGCGCGACCATTTTCAAAGTATTTGAGTCCTTCGCCACTGATGACGGTAATCAACCCGGTGAGGTTGACGGCCCCATCAACGACGCGATAATCCACTTCCATCACCTGTCTGGCTAATCGGCGAGAACCGACGACAAACAGGGAGTTGTAGATTTCGTCAAAGTACCATTTCTTGCGGGAAAGCAAGTAAAGGGGTTTGATTTGGGCGGCGATCGCCCCTGGGTCGATTTTCCGACTCAAGTACATCAGGGATGCCACGGTAATCCCAATCAAGGCAATTCCCACGGAACTGCCGCCCATGACTAAGAATTCGGTGAGGTTGAATTCTTCGGCGTGTTCAGCAATTTCCAGCATGGATTCACTGGGAGGATGAATAAATGCCTCAAAGTAATTGGCAAAGGGAGTCCCCACCAACCCAATCAGGACCGAAGGCACGGCCAGGGCCATCAAGGGGAAGGTCATGGCTAGGGGAGACTCATGGGGATATTCGCTGTGATGACCGTGAGAGTGGTCATCGTGGCTGGCTTCCAGTTCCCGAGGGTCCATTGCTCCAGGACCAAAGGCGAGGATGGGTTCCCCGGCTTCGGCTTCGCTTTTGAGTTGGTGACGAATTTCGGTGTCGTTGCCTCGGAAGGGTCCTTCAAAGGTCATGAAGTACATCCGGAACATATAGAAGGCGGTCATCCCAGCGGTCAGCCAGCCGACGCCCCAGAGGGCGGGATTGGCTTCAAAGGCGGCCCCGAGGATCTCGTCTTTGGACCAGAATCCAGCAAAGGGCGGGATGCCACAAATGGCGAGGGTGCCGATCGCGAAGGTAATGGCGGTAATCGGCATAAATTTCCGCAGTCCCCCCATTAGCCGCATATCTTGGGCCAGGGTGGGGTCATGACCCACGACTTCTTCCATGCCATGAATCACGGATCCAGACCCGAGAAACAGCATGGCTTTGAAGTAGGCGTGGGTCATGAGGTGAAAGAGTCCGGCGCTGTAAGCCCCGATTCCCATTGCCATGACCATGTAACCCAGTTGGGACATGGTGGAGTAGGCTAACCCTTTTTTGATGTCGGTTTGGGTGAGGGCGATGGTGGCCCCCAGGAAGGCGGTGAAACATCCGGTCCAGGCAATGACGGTCATGGCGCTGGGGATATGTTCAAAGACGGGATACATCCGGGCGATTAAGAAGACTCCGGCAGCCACCATCGTGGCGGCGTGGATTAAGGCCGAGATGGGTGTGGGGCCTTCCATTGCGTCCGGTAACCAGACATGGAGGGGGAATTGAGCAGATTTGGCAACGGGTCCCAGAAAGACTAGGATGGCGAGAAGGGCCGCGACTCCTGCACCGATCGCCCCAGATTGGACGAGATCTTGCAGGCGATCGCCCATGATTTGAAAATCAAAACTATCCGTTGCCCAATATAAGCCCAACATTCCCAACAGCAGACCAAAGTCACCGACGCGGTTGGTGACAAAGGCTTTCTGACAAGCATCGGCTGCCGGTTTGCGATCGAACCAAAAGCCGATCAGCAAATAGGAACACATCCCCACGAGTTCCCAGAAAATATAAACCTGAACCAGGTTCGGACTGATCACCAGACCCAACATTGAGGAGCTAAACAGGCTCAGGTAGGTGTAAAAGCGCACATATCCGGGATCATGAGCCATGTAGCCATCGGTGTAAATCATCACCAACAGGGCCACCGTAGTCACGATCGCCAGCATCAGCGCCGAGAGGTGGTCAATGGTGTAACCCATTGTTAGGTGAAAATTCCCCGCTGCCGCCCATTCCAGGGTGCGGGTGTAAGTTTCATGTCCTTGGATTTGACTCCAGAGCAAGGCAAAGGACAAAACCATTGCCCCACCTACGGAGGAGACCAAGAATGCGGCAGTTGCTTGCCGCAAATTATTGGTCGTCTTGTTATAAGAAATCAGGCCCAAGCCGACCAGCATTGCCGCTAATAAAGGCAAAACTGGAATCAGCCAAGCATACTGATAAATTGGTTCCATCGCTGACGCCCACTTAAATACTTCTTTACTGAGTTAACTCACTGGTTAACATTTTGACATAGACCCGTCATAGAAACGGGAGACTAGGGATATCATAGCGATATTCACTCATTTGCATTTTTGGGGTTTTCTGATATAATCCCTAACGGTTTGAATCCCGAGGTGGGCCTCACCGATTTTCCCCACCCCTCAAACAGAATTCTCCTCACCCCTGAACCCCAAAGGAAAAACCCCACGCAGATTAGACTAGATGGGGTTTAGGAGTTCCAATTTTTAAGAACGAAACACGGGCTCACCCGTAGTACAGGGCCCGTGATTCATCCCCAAAAAAGCGGATTGCTGTAAAAAATTCCTGACGAGAAACTCTCATCAGGAATTGATGGCCGGTTGTAACTGGGAATAAGAATGGGCTTTTTGAGTGTTCAGGAGCAGGGACCTTAATTCACGAGTTAAGTCATCTCGTCCTTGGAACCCTTCAATCCGATGGATAATGGATCCTCCATCAAACAAAATCAGGGTGGGCAACGTCGCGATCCGATAGGTACTTGCCAGCTTTAAGGTTTGATCGGCATTAATTCCGCCAATTTTCACCGTTTCGCCCCATTCAGCCTCAAATCCCTTCAAAATCGGGTTAATCAGCAAACAAATACCGCACCACGGTGCCCAAAAATTCACGAGAACAGGAGTGGGAGCTTCTAAAACTTCTTGTTTAAAGGACCTTTCATTAAGAGACAACACCATGAGACCTCTTGATTGAATCGGTTTGGATATCAACACCGGGATCATGGTACATCGATTTGGGATCGTCTGGCTATCCCCCTGAGTCATCAGTTTCCAGTTTTGCCCCCAACCCCAGGCAAAATTTGGTCCATTTATAAGCTCAAAACGCTCTCTCCACAAAGTCTTGAGGGTTTTCATGTAACCCAAGGAAAAAATAACACTTCTTAAGTTAGTAATTAGCGATTTGTTGTTGGCCATTTGTTGTTGGTCATTTGTTGTCAGCAATACCCCATCTCCCCCATCAACCAAGGACATAAGACATAAGACCCATCCCCCCCATCAACCAAGAACCAAGGACCAAGGACCAAGGACATAAGACATAAGACCAACAACAAATGACCCATACCCCCATCAACGAGGGACATAAGACCAATGACATAAGACCCATCCCCCCATCCTCTGATGTGAGATACCCACCCCACTTCTCCCCACTTTCCCGGGTCAGGATTTTACAGAGACCTAAAAATAGAAGATTGCCCTCTGCTGAGATGATCAATTAGAGAAATATCCCTTGCGTCCCATTCGGGGGAATTTTTCAGTGGATTTACTCTGTGGAAACCGAATCAAGGCTATTAATACCAAAACGGGTTAGGGATTGTGGTGAGGGAAGAGTTGGGTGGAATTGACGTGAATGAGGGAAGTGGCGACGGGACGGATTGAGTATCACCTTCCTCCTACTCGCCTATTTCAGCCCTTATCATAAATCTGGGCAATTTTATCAAGTTTTCTTTTTTCTGAAAGACAAAGCTTTTAAGGGAGAGGAGGGAGTGAAAAATCTTAAGGAGATGGAGTGACAAGGAGGAAGCCTCTGCTATATAGAGGAGTCAGTGGTCTGTCACTGCAAAAATAGCGGTTCAATGCTAAGGGCCACGACTTGATAAATTCCTTTGATCGCAGGATCGGCAATGTCGTGTCTGAGTAATTAAATTTTAAAAATAGGTGTTGTATTTTTTAGAAGTTCGTTTATAATAATTCTTGTAAGAAGAGTTAGTAAGGAATTAATAATGGCTGAAACAGCAACTGCCCTAAGAGGAAAAGCGCTGCTCAAGAAGGCAAAAGAACTCGCCAACTTACCCCGGCGAGAGTTAGCAAAGGCTTGTGGTTACTATACCACCACAAAAGGTGGGGAAACTCGGGTCAATCTGACTGACTTTTATGATGCACTGCTCGAAGCCAGAGGCATCGCCTTGGATCCGGAAGCCAAAAAGAGCACTCGTGGCAGAGAAGCAAGCTATCGGGTTTCCGTCCACCAAAATGGTCAACTCGTGATTGGTTCAACCTACACCCAAGCAATGGGGTTGAAGCCCGGTGATGAGTTTGAAATTAAGCTAGGTTACAAGCATATCCATTTAATTCAAGTGGACGAGTCAGAAAAAGACGGCGAAACCGAAGCGGCTTAATTCAGAGCATCGGGGGGAGCGATCATTAATATAGAGTCCTTTTTGGGAGTTTCTACTTAAGAAAATCAACAGGGTTTCTCTCTCTCAAGAAAACCTGTAGAGGGAGAAAAAACCTTGTAACAGCCCCAGGGCAGGAGGTTCTGACCCGCTGTCCTCTTCAGTAAAATCCCCAGGAAAACTTGTTTTTAGCATGGATTAGGGAGAGATTTTTCCGGGGGCAAATACGTCAGGAAGGTCCGGAAGCCCTGGATTTTCGCTTAAATATTCTGAAATGGGTTTGCGAGGAAAGACCCTAACCGATGGGATACCATCGTTTCGGTGGATGTAATGGAAAAGCCTTTCGCGATCGCGAAAGGCTTCTTTATTTAAAGAGGCAGTTCCTGGGGGGATATCCGAGGCGATCGCCGAGGTATCCTCAAGCAGGAATCCTGTGGATGATTCATAGGAAGGATTGACCCTTCGTGGCAACATCAACCCCGACTCTTCTAACGAGAAGAGGTTAACGGCGACTGGTTAAAAGCGGGATTTGGTATCCCGTTTTACAGATAAATCTTCAGGGATTTTTATTCCAATGGCAACTCAAGTTACTCGATAGGGAGGAAACGGGAGATATTCTCAGGTTTCCACAGTCTCAAACCCCACTTTCCCCGGACTCGCCTCGGACTTTTATCGGTCAACTGTCGAGAGGATTGCAACGGATCTCGATAATAAACCCATCGGGATCGTAAAAGTAGATACCGCGTCCAGTCGGACGGGTGACGGGACCGCTATCGATCGCCACCTGATGCGCTTTAAGTGCCTCAACTGCGTCGTCAAATAACTGCGGATCGATATCGAAGGCGAGATGATTGGCACGGGTAAAGGCACGTTTCGGGTCCGGGTCCGGGGGTAATAAATCCGGTTCGTAAAATAAATCGATAACCGTCCCATCTGGGGTAACAAAATTGGCAACTTTCCCCGTTGCGACTAATTCGCGCAACGTGGTGGGAACAGACTCCCCAGTTAGTTCCTCTAACCCGAGGATCCGGCCATAAAAATGGCGGGATGCTGCCAAATCCCTGACGTTAAATGCGATATGGTGAACTTGTCGCAAACTGCCAGGAGCGATCGCAAAAGTTGAAGATTCTAAATTGATTTGCATGATATGGACTCGTATGAGAGGGTAATCCCGGTGGAAATTTCTCAGGACATTTTCGAGGAATCCCGGATGGATTGGAGTAGTTTATCGGGAGAATTTTTGCCAGAAGTGGTGCGATCGCCCCGGGGATAAATGCGATCGCATCCGGGTCGGGATGAGCGATTTAGATATCCCTACAACTCATCTGGATCAATTCCCATAGAGCGTAGGCGATCGGCGAGTACCTGGGATTTCTGGCGTTCTCGTTCCAGTTCCGATTCCGCTTGTCGCGCCCGTTCTTCGGCCTGTAGCGCCCGTTCCTCTAATTCCAACGTGGTGAGAAATGGTTCGCCATCGGGACGATACAGTTGCAATCCCGTGTCTGCCATTTGAAAGCGTACCCCAAGGCGGGGACTCACCCAGCCGTCCATTTGTTCGATCGGTTGTAAACCCTCCTCACCCTTGCACCATCCTGCTAAATCCAGTAAATCGGGATGATAGAGATAATATTCTTCTACACCGTAGTTCTGATAAAACGCCAATTTCTTGGCCATTTCCGAGGGACGGTTCCCGGGAGACCAAATTTCAAAAACTACCTGCGGGGGGATATTCTCTTCCTTCCATTGTTGGTAAGACCCTCGATATCCTTTGGGTCGTCCGAATGCTACCATCACATCCGGCGCTTGTCTGAGTTTATTATTTCCTTCAACGGGATACCACAATAAATCTCCGGCGACGAAGACATTCGGATCGGGAGCATAGACCCGTTCTAAATTTTCTTTAATCCAGACGATCAGCGCAAATTGTTGGGTATTGTCTGCCATTGGTTGACCATCGCTATCCGGGTAGATGACGGTTGCCTGGGGTTCAGGCGATCGCACTTCTGTAACCATAGCTATTTCTCCGGGGGGTTGTGCTAGACTTAATTTTAGCAGGAGAAACGTGCGATCGCCGGATCAACCCCCGCATCACTTCCCGAGTTTTTGCCAGAGGGAGAGGGCTACAAAAGTGACTAAACTGGCGACCCCTCCGCAAATTACACTTAACAATAAGAGCCCAGTCAAGCCTGAATTTGTCCCCGGATTCACGGAGGAAACAGGAGGATTCATCGAAGAAGCGACGGCTACTATACAACCTGTCGCCACACCGACTCCCCCGATCGCCACTGCGGTTTTAACGGTGCGATCGCGCTGGGCCTGACGAATTTCCACCTGACCCTGAATCATCTGGGTTAGATGTTGTATCCGTTCCAAATTTAAGCGGAATGCATTGATATCCCCTTGCAGTCGAGGGAGGTAAGTTTGTTTGACGGAGGTGCTGAATTGTTTTAAAAACGTGAGGTCTGTTAACCCTAAACCATCAGCATCTTGTTCTAACTGATGGCAATATTGATCATAATGGTCGATATAGATTTCCATCCAATTGAAATAGCTCTCTAACGTCGTGAATCCGGTGAGCAATCCGCAGAGAGCATCCCTCGTGGTTTTGAGGTGATAGAGACTTAGCTCAGAATAATCAGCGATCGCCTCAATCTGGTGATATTTGTCGATTAGCTGTTGTTTGAGCTGTTGACTCTGGCAGTGGGCCCAAACAATTTGATGGCGAGATAATAAAACTTGTTGCCATTGTTCATAAAATCCCCATCCCGCTTGAAACATTTCGCGATCGGGATACAGAAGCAGGAGTAAATAACTATTGCCTTCAATTGTCGCCCCAGTGTTTCCCCGAGATGTCCGCCAAAACTCATGCAGTTTCACCCCCACATAGTCTCCTGTTGCGCGATGATGCCATCCTTCCGGAGAGATTAAGGTTTTATAGCTCTCTTCGGCCAGTTTTTCGATTTGAGTGGAATTGCCATGTTCCCAAACTCCTGAAATTAGCCAAGTTTGTCCTAAATTATCGGGGGAATAGGGGTTAGGGGTTAGGGGTTTGAGGGTACTCAGCAGACTCTGAATTTGATGGGCGTTATATCTTTCCTGAACTGAACCATCAAAGATTAAGGCATAAGTCTGATGGAGACTACGCCGCAGATAGCGTCCGAGGATGGTGTGGTTATGGAGGGTTCCTTTAAATTTTAAATCGGCGGTGGGTTGGGACTGGAGAGCGAGGAAAGTTTCCTGACAATCCGGGGCGATCGCATCGGGGATTAATCGAGAAATATCCCCCACTATTTTTTCTAAAACTGAGTGATAATTCCGTTGACTGCTTTCTAGGCTGATGCCTAACCCTTCTTTGAGATGGTAACTAAATAAATATAAGTTAGGAGCGTTGATTTCTAGCATGAATTTGGGGGCAGGTCAGATCTAATCGAAAAGACGCATTTAATTGTACCGCAGATTTGAGGGAATAATTAATATAAGTTTAGGGAAATTAACAGAAATTGGGGTCTAAATCTGCTTCGGGTTGCAGCGCGATCGGTGTTGGGGAAGGGGGGGGATATTGCTTGTGAGATATAGGGTGCGGTGAAGAAAGTTGGAGGGATAATGTAGTCTGGTTTTGAGTCACTTTGTATTGTTAGCAGGATTAAAGGGAAGAAACGACTGAAGTCGGGACGTTGAACAGGGGAAACGACTGAAGTCGGGACGTTGAATACTCCCCATCTTCCCTATCTCCTCTATCTTCCCCATCTCCCCTATCTTCCCCATCTCCCCCATCCCCTCCATGATAGAAACTTCCGGGCAGTTTCCGGACTTAGGGGGTTTTTTGTTGAAACAAGCGCACCAAGGCTCTGTTTAGGGGTTTTGCGGTGATCATGAATTGATTGATTGACTAGGGTAAGTCCCCAATCCATCAAAAAAATTTATGGCAAGTTGTTGTCCAGCGATCGCTCGGGTGGGGTATCCGGTGTGGTATCCTAGCAAGATTCGTGGGGCAGCAGTTGGATTGCCCCGGGGAAAACTTGAAAGACTCTCATCGCGTTGATTGATTTAAACTGAATTGTATTTTATTGTCGATGTCCTGTTCATTACAGCAGTTTGAGGTAATCCCATGACCTTCATTGCCACAATCCTCACCAGTCTCCTCTCAATTCTGGTGGTTCTTGTCGGGCCGAAGTTTTCGGATGAGAAACATCGCAATACTGTGCGCGCTGTTGCCCTTTTAATCGGCATTTTGGCGGCGACAGTTTCCTTGTTGAAAACCTTTACGATTATCCCATCGGGCAAGGTTGGGGTGATTGAGGTGTTTGGGAAGGTAGACCCCCAACCCTTGAATCCCGGGGTGCATTGGGTGAACCCATTTGGAAATGTTTTGAAGTTTTCCACGCGCTTGCGGGATATGCCGGAAAAAATTGCAGCTACCTCCCAAGAAGGGTTAAACCTGGTGGTAGAGGGGACGATCCAGTATCGCTTAGACCCGAATAGTGCAGCGGATCTGTATCAAAATGTGGGTGTCAATGATGGTGAAATCGTGCGATCGCGGTTTCAAGCGATTATGCGGGAAATTACATCCAGTTATCCCGCTAGAGACATTTACACGGCTAAACGAGAGGAAGTCACCCGGCGACTGCGGTTGTCCATGCGGGAGTCTTTAACGCCTCTGGGTTTTATTGTAGAAGAAGCCTTTCTCAAGGATGTGGCGCTACCGGAGAAATTGCAAGCTGCCATTGAACAGAAAATGGAGGTAGAACAGGACAATCAGCGCATGGAGTTAGTGCTAGAAAAAGAGCGGCAAGAAGCGGAACGCAAGCGGATTGAAGCCTTGGGAATTGCGGAGTATCAACAAATTATTTCCCCGGGTTTAACGTCGCAATTCTTGCAATGGCGCAGTATTGAAGCAACCGATCGCCTTGCCAATTCTAATAACAGTAAAGTGGTAATTATGGGCGGGTCCGGCAATAATGCGACTACGCCGGTGATTCTGCAACCCTAGACGATCGCCCATTTTGCTGTAACCCCCTTTTTCTTAATCTAAACCGATGGCTGAACCCTCCAAATACTATATTGTCAAGGGCAAAAACGGAACTTGTGAAATTCTCCCCAGCAGCAGCCTGGAAGGGACGGACCCGCCGGAACTCGGGGAGAACTGGGGACCCTTTGAGTCCCGAGAGGAGGCGATCGCCCGCCGTGTGGGTTTGATTCGCGCCGGAAAGTGCCAACCGTTATAACCTGGACGGGAGAACCCATCGGTGTCATACAGGAATAAGGCACCGATTGATTCCCCTGAATCGGTGACTAGCGGCCCATCTTGACTAAAACCCAGTCCCGGGACTCCTCTGCCAGAGAGAAATCCGGTTGAATTTCTAGGGCTTTTTCGTAGGAAACTAGAGCCTCATCGTACCGTTCAATGGACTCCAGGGCGATTCCCCGTTGAGTCCAGACTAAGGCATCTTGGGTTTGAGCGGCGATCGCCTGATCAAACGATTCGATCGCATCAGTATAACGCCGGAGTTCATTGAGTGCGATCCCCCGATTCGCCCAGGATCTGCCATCCCTTGGCTCAATCTTAACCGCTTGATCAAACGAGGTCACTGCCTCTTCATAACGGCGTAGTTCCATTTGTGCCAAACCGCGATCGCGCCAACCTAGATGAAAACTCTCCTCAATCGCCAAAGCGCGATCAAACGCCTCGATCGCCTCAAAGTGACGACCCAACCCCAGACTCAGCAAGACGCCGCGATTATGCCAGCCTTTATAAAAATCCGGTTCGATCGCCAGAGCCTGATCGTAAGCCGCTAACGCCTCCGTAAATTGAGACGCACTATACAGCGTCGTTCCCTTGGCATTCCAGGCGAGATAAAACTCCGGATTAATCTCCAAAGCGCGATCAAACGAAGCGATCGCCTCATCCAGACGCTGTAACTGATTGAGTAATCGACCCCGTTCCAACCAGGCATTCAAATCATCCGGGTTGCTTGCCAACTGGCTATCGTAAGCAGCCAGAGAGCGTTCAAAAGCGCGATCGGCCTCCTGGGGACGTTGCAAATAGTCTAAAACTAACGCCTTGCGTTCCCAGCCTTGCGGGTCATTCGGCTCCTCTTCTAGGGCTTGGTCCAGGGCTCCTAGAGCCTCATCGTAGCGATGTAAACTGAGTAAAGCCAGACCCCGACCCTTCAGGGCATTCACATCATTGCGACGAAGTTCTAAAGCGCGATCATGAGCTGCGATCGCCTCCTCGTAGCGCTGTAATTGATACAAAGTTTCCCCACGATTGTTCCAATACCGGGCATTTTTCGGTTCTAAACGACTGGCATTGTCATAAGCCACGAGAGCCGAGTCATAGCGATCAAGCAGATAAAGCGCATCCCCACGACATTTCCAAGCCAAGGCATAATCCGCCGTAATCCCGATCGCCTGATCGCACTCATCCAGGGCTTCCAGGTACTCCTGAGACTCCAAAAGCAGGCTGGCATTTTCGATAAATTGGTCCGAGTCTTGACGCGCTTGGCGCGTTTGCTGAGAATTGCTCAGGGCGATCGCCACCCCTGCCGTTCCCATCAGGGCCACCGCTGCCAGAATCGGCCAGGGTTTGGCAAAGGGTAACTTTTTGGAAACTTGGGTCACCCCGGCTACAGCGGCAGCGCCGATGGGAGCCTTCGCTTTATTCGCAACTGGGGGACTCGCCCCTAGGTCTGCCTGGGGCTGTTCTGGGGGGACCTGGGGAGAGACAAAACCCTCCGCCCCCATCGGCACCGGGACCGACTCCTCCAAGGGGGCAATGACCGGCTCTTGGAGGGCGCGCAGATCCGCTAACACCTCCTGAGCCGATTCATAGCGCTCGCGGAAATAAGAGCGCACCATTTTATCCAGAATTGCCCCAAAGCGATCGCTCACCTGAACGTGCTTGCGCCAACTGAGCTCGCCCGTATGGGGTTCCGTCCCCAGATAATCCGGACGCACCCCGGTTAACGCTTGCAGGGCCACTGCTCCCAGAGCATAGATATCACTATTCGGGCGGGGATTGCCCACCATTTGTTCCTTCGGCATATAGCCCGGAGTGCCGATCGCCGTCGAAGTCGTGAGCTGGCCCTGGTCAATCGTCAAGGTGCCAATTTGCTTCACCGCGCCAAAATTGGTCAGCATCACCTTACCGTCGGACTGACGCCGGAAGATACTCCAGGGGGTTAAATCCAAATGAATGGCATGATGTTCATGAACGAAGGCGAGAGTTTCTAGGACCTCTTGTAATAAAGCGACTGCCTCTTTTTCCTCGTACTTTTTGCCCTGGAGCAATTCATGAGAAAGGGACTGTCCCTCAATCTGCTCCTGGACCAAATAAAATGCCCCATTTTGCTCAAAATCTGCCAGCAACGTGGGGATGCGGTCATGAGTGCCTAAACGGTGTAACAATTGCGCTTCCGCATCAAAAAAGCTTTTCGCTTCCCACCAGGGAAAGGTCTCTTGTTGAGCCGGTTTAATTTGCTCTACCGTACACCAGGGCATTTCCTGGCGTTGTAAATCCTCCCCTAAAAAGGTTTTACTAAAGCGGCGTTCGGCTAACAAACTCACCAGTTGATAGCGACCATCGAGGAGATTGCCAATTTCATGTAAAGACCGTAAATCAGCGATGACCTCCGTCGCCTGTTGGTAGCGGTCTTGATAGTCTGAACGCACCATTTTATCCAGAATCTGAGCCAACTTCGGGTTCACCGGGGCCAAATGGTGCCAGATCGTTTGACCCGTTTTGGGGTCCCGTTCTAACTCCCGGGGGGGGACGCCGGTTAAGGCTTGAATCGCGGTCATACCGAGGGCATAAATATCGCTATTAAAGCGAGGTTTGCCCCCGAGTTGTTCGATGGGGACATAACCTGGAGTGCCGATCGCCGCTGTGCCAATTTGACCTTGAGGATTGATAGCTAAAGTTTCGATTTCTTTAAGCGCTCCAAAATCCACCGGGATAATTTTGCGATCGCCAGTCCGTCGGATTAAATTAGAGGGTTTAATATTGCGATGAATCACCGAGTGCTGATGAATGAACGCTAACACTTCCAGGACTTGATGCAATAGTGCCATCACCAAGCCTTCACTCCAGCGGTTGCCTCGGATAATTTCTTGACTGAGGTCTTGACCTGGGATAAATTCTTCAACAATATAAAATTTTTGCTCCTCCTCAAACCCATCCAAAATTCCCGGAATCAGGGGATGAGCGCTTAATTTTTGCATGACTTCGATTTCTCGTTGCAAGCGCCCACGGGCTTCTTCAACCAGGGTGGGATTGGAAAGATTCGGCTGGAGTTGTTTAATGACACAGGGGCGCGGTTGGTCCGGCTGTTGTCGGTCTTCAGCCAGATAGAGTTTACCAAAAGCACCTCGCTTGAGGTCTTTGATGAGTTGATAGCGCCCTTGGATGAGCTGTCCGGTCATGGCGTTCATCAGTTGCATAGCTTTAGATCTGCGGCGGCGGTTGAGTGAATAGTTTTCCGGGGCGAGAGAGCCCCTTGGTTATGGAGTTTTTGGGTGCGATCGCGAGGTTTAGGATGATGATTTAGACGGGTGGCACCCTTTCGCGGGTTGAGAAAATCTGATAGGGGACAGAGAAAATCAAATCACCGCTGCGATCGCCTCGGGGGGTTACGACCCCTGCAATGGGTTGAATAGGGGCCTTCGTTCGAGCGCTCCTGGCATTTTGAAGCACTTGCATTCAGGATAAACAGCTCTGGCACTAACAACACATCGATTGATTTCCATGCAAGCAATCCGTTGAACAACAAAGGTTTTTTACAGCAAGAATCGCACCCTTTGAGAACTTAGCGTGGCGCGATCGCAAGCCATCGGACTTGCCATCGGCGAAAATATCTTCCTATCTTATCGGTTTCTCGTCCCCTGTCATCAACCCCATCCAAAAATCTCTCGGAGGTGGGGTAAAACGAGGGCGCGTGACGGGAGGGGAGAATGCATCAGTCTGTGGGTGACGAGAGATTGAGGGAACCGAGGGAAGTTTTCTCTCAGGATTTTCCGCCAAATTGACCCAATTTATGGCAACCTGAAAAACATAACCCAGACTAGAAGACCCCGGTGCGTCCATTGGCTGATCGAGAAGGGGTATGAGCCCCAAACCTAGAAGCCTGAATGCGATCGCCCGGGTTTTAACCCAATCAACCACCCTGCACAGCAACTATCGGATTGCGATCGCCAGTATGCAAACACTCCCGAACCCAACCACCCCCCAACCGACTCCCAATACCGCCCTGACGGACACCACCATCCACCGTCGCAAAACCCGCCCGGTTCCCGTGGGTAACATCACCATCGGAGGCGGTAATCCGGTGGTGGTCCAGTCCATGATTAACGAAGACACCTTAGATATCGAGGGGTCCGTGGCCGGAATTCGTCGTCTCCATGAAATCGGCTGCGAAATTGTCCGCGTCACCGTCCCCAGTATGGCCCATGCCAAAGCCTTGGCGGAAATTAAGCAAAGACTGGCGCGAACTTATCAACTCGTCCCCCTCGTCGCCGATGTCCATCACAACGGCATGAAAATTGCCCTAGAAGTCGCCAAGCACGTCGATAAGGTCAGAATCAATCCCGGACTCTACGTCTTTGAAAAACCCAACCCTAACCGCACCGAATACACCCCGACCGAATTTGCAGAAATTGGGGAAAAAATCCGGGAAACCCTAGAACCCTTGGTCATTTCTCTACGCGACCAAGGTAAATCCATGCGAATTGGGGTCAATCACGGGTCCCTCGCTGAACGGATGCTGTTTAGTTATGGGGATACGCCCGAGGGGATGGTAGAATCCGCCCTCGAATTTATCAGAATTTGTGAATCGTTAGACTTCCGCAACCTGGTCATTTCTATGAAAGCATCCCGCGTTCCGGTGATGCTGGCCGCCTATCGCCTGATGGTGCAGCGCATGGATCAGTTGGGAATGGACTATCCCCTGCACCTCGGGGTCACCGAAGCTGGAGATGGAGAATATGGTCGGATTAAATCCACCGCTGGCATCGGCACCTTACTCGCCGAAGGGATTGGCGACACCATTCGCGTGT
Source organism: Laspinema palackyanum D2c (assembly GCF_025370875.1). Taxonomy (NCBI): domain Bacteria; kingdom Bacillati; phylum Cyanobacteriota; class Cyanophyceae; order Oscillatoriales; family Laspinemataceae; genus Laspinema; species Laspinema palackyanum. The sequence goes on along the minus strand of NZ_JAMXFD010000004.1, from coordinate 240,362 downwards.
CCCTGACGGAAGCGCCAGAAAAAGAAATTCCGGTCTGTTACAGTATCTTACAAGCCCTGGGTCTGCGAAAGACGATGGTGGAATATGTGGCCTGTCCCTCTTGTGGTCGCACCCTCTTTAATTTAGAAGAGGTCCTCCATCAGGTCCGCGAAGCAACTAAACACCTGACGGGACTGGATATTGCTGTAATGGGTTGCATTGTTAATGGACCCGGAGAAATGGCCGATGCCGATTATGGTTATGTGGGTAAGCAACCGGGATATATTTCCCTCTATCGAGGTCGGGATGAAATTAAAAAGGTCCCGGAATCTCAAGGGGTTGATGAGTTAATTAAGTTGATTCAAGCCGATGGGCGATGGGTTGATCCCTAGTATTGTAGGGTGGGCAATGCCCACCGATATTAAGGTGGGCATTGCCCACCCTACTGAATACTTAAATTCCCCCCTCCTCTGCAAGGGGAGGGGGCAGGGGGGAGAGTTCAGAGCGGTTTGTAGGCAAAATTGAACCGAATCAGGCCGGTCTGTTACCTCAGCAAAGCCTGTGTTATCGTAGGGCTAGGGACAAACCTTATCCCTACAATCCTGACAATCCTCTATTCCTTATTTGAGCTGTTCCCGGCCTAGTGGGGAAAATAAAATCAGGGCAGGCGCTTTCTCGTCGGGTTAGTCATCTATCGTTCACTATCAACCCGGTGCTTTCCCTTCATTAACCCCCATCCCTTCCCTGTCGATTGCTTCCATCGTACTACCTTCTTTGTCGAAAGATAGAAGAGTCAACCGGGGTCCTCCTTAATCGTAGTTTTTCCTTCCTGATTGAATATTTATGGTGATTACAAAACGCGGACTTATAGTAGGTGCAACAGCAGTAGCCTTAACTGCTGTTACGGTCACGGGGGCGGGACTTCATCTGTCCCAAAGTCAAGCATTTTTTCAAGAGAGTCCCAAAGAACTGGTAGACGAAGTTTGGCAAATCATTAACCGCAATTATGTGGATGCCACGTTTAACCAAGTGGATTGGGAGACGGTTCGTCAAGAGTATCTGAACCGACCTTATACCAATAAGGAGGAAGCTTACACCGCGATTCAAGAAATGCTGGAACAACTGGGGGACCCTTACACCCGGTTTATGAATCCAGAAGAGTTCAAGAGTATGCAGATTGATACCTCTGGAGAACTGACAGGGGTGGGGATTCAACTCTCCCAGGATGAAGAAACAAAGCAACTGATCGTGATTTCGCCGATCGAGGATACACCGGCTTTCTCGATGGGAATTCAAGCTAGAGACGCCATCCTCCAAATTAATGGACAAAGTACCGAGGGGATGGATATCAATGAGGCGGTGTCCCTGATTCGGGGTCCCGTTGGCACGGAGGTGACCCTGACTATTGAACGGGTGCTTGACGAAGAACGCGGGACGAAAGAGACGAAAGATTATACGATTCGCCGCGAACGCATCGAACTCCATCCGGTTCGCTACAGCTATCAGGAAAGCCCGATGGGTGGGGTCGGTTACATCCGTCTGACGAATTTTAACGCGATCGCTGCTGAAGAAATGCGCGATGCTATCCAGGACTTGGAAGGTCAGAATGTCTCCGGCTATATTCTGGATCTGCGGTCTAACCCCGGGGGTTTGCTCCATTCCAGCATTGAAATCGCTCGGATGTGGCTTAATTCCGGCAGCATTGTCTCCACGGTGAACCGCGTTGGAGAGATGGACCTTCAGTCTGCCAACGGACGCGCCCTCACCAATAAACCGTTAGTGGTGTTAGTGGATGGGGGTTCCGCCAGTGCTAGTGAAATTCTTTCGGGGGCCTTGCGAGACAATGAACGGGCGGTTCTCGTGGGATCTAAAACCTTCGGGAAGGGCTTAGTGCAGTCGGTACGCGGATTGGGAGATGGATCTGGACTGGCGGTGACGATCGCCAAGTATCTCACCCCCAATGGCACGGATATTAACCAGGAGGGGATTACTCCGGATGTGGCGATCGAACTCACCGAGGACCAACAAAAACTCTTACGGGGCGATCGCACCTTAATTGGTTCCGCTCAAGACCCGCAATACACGAAAGCGATGGAAGTTCTCCGCCAAGAAATTGCCACCGCCCGGGCTAGACGTATCCCTGCTAACTAACATCAAATCGCTGAATTTTTAAGGGTTATAAGTTTCAAAACTTTGATTGTTTTTACCTGTTTCCCTGAAATTAAGACGATTTAGAATGGTTCAATAAGACCCCCATCCCGTAAGATGAAAGGGTCTTATTTTTTTCTTGTATCCCTCCAAGGGAACTCCAAAAAATAAAACCGCTAAACTGTTCGGAGTGACTCCTTCATCGAGTCATCTTATTAAAGAAACCCCTGAAGGGGGGACGTTGAACGTTTGGATGATTTATTTTTTGCAATCCCCCAAGCAGTCTTTTCAGTTCTTGACGGGCGATGAATCCTTCGCTAACAGCATCAAGAGAGGGGACGGAAACGAATAATTATATTGCCCATAATGAATAATCACAGAACCGCACAAATTGCTCAGATTGTCGAAAAACGTCGCCCTTTAGCCGAAAAAATTAGTCGGGTTGAGGACAATTTGAGGTCCCTCGCACAGGCCCTTCGGACCTTACAGGACCACCGCGATCGCCTTTTGGATTCCGTGGAGGATCTGGCGATCGTTGGACATCTCCAAGACGTGGATTTTTGGAAAATTCAGGTGGAAATTGCCAGAGAATTAGAGGCAACGGCGAAACTGAAAGCGCGGTTTTCCCGGGATACCCTGAATATAGGCGTTGTCGGACGCGCTAGACAAGGGAAAAGTCGCCTGTTACAAAGTTTAACGGGACTGACTGCCTCGGAAATTCCCGACGGCGATCGCCAACATTGTACCGGCGTCCTCAGTACCATCTACCACAATCCCACCCTGGAAACTCACGGGGAAGTGTTCTTTCATAGTGAGCGATCGTTTTTAGACGAGGCGATCGCGCCCTATTACGACCAACTCCAGCTAGGACCCGCCCCCCAGTCCCTGGATGACTTTGCAAGACAGTCTCTTCCGCCCCTGCCTCGCGACCTCTACGGCGCACAAACCGGGGCAAAACACGAACATCTCCGGCGCTATCACACCCACCTGGACCAGTATCGGACTCTCCTCCAGCAGCCCTCCCCACGGCGAATTTCTCAAGGGGAAATTCGCGAATATGTCGCACAAGATACCCCCGATGGTCAGCGCGTCTTTTTCAACTATCTGGCTGTGCGTCAAGTAAAAATTGTCTGCACCTTCCCCAATGGGGATGTGGGAACCATTGCCTTAGTGGATATGCCCGGATTGGGGGATACCGGCATTGGCGATGAAGTGAGACTGATTGAAACCCTCGGTCATGAGGTGGATTTTGTTCTATTTGTGAGAATGCCTAAGTCCTCGGGGGATTATTGGGCCGATGTTGATGTCAAGTTGTACGACACTGCTGCGGCAGCCTTAACCGAACTGCCGATCGCCCTTTGGTCGATGATGATTCTCAACCAAACCAGTGCCGGTTCTGGCAATGGAGATAATGGCAAAAATTGCCAAGATTTAGCCGAAACAATGGCGGAAAAACATCTGGAAGTGGTCAAAACCCTAACGGTGAATTGCGCTGATTCTGTGGCGGTGAATGAGCAGATTTTAGAGGGAGTTTTGGAGTATTTGATGGCTAAAATTACCGAACTGGACCGACAGTATGCGGCAGCTTGTCAAGACCGACTCTTGCACCTGCGAGATCGCCTCGCTGCCGAACTGGTCAAGGCAAGGCAAGTCATGGGCCAAGCGGCCCAACGAGAGAGCGAATTTCCCCTATTTCTGCGGTTATTTGATGCCCTCTGGAATAACTTAACCAGTGGGTTAGAGGGATTTTTGCGGGGTCTGTTTCACCAGCGAGAAGCAGAAGATTTGGAGTTTAAAAAGCAAGTCCAAATTGCCATTACAAATTGTCGCCAGGACCCGGGAATTCCCACTTTAGAAGAGATAGAAACACGACGCGATCGCGTGGGAGGATATCCCAATGCTTACTATCAATATTTGAACGAAATTCGCGCCCATTTATCCCAACATTTTTTGACCTTAGATGATGGATTGAAGCAGGCGATCGAGCGAGTCAAGTCCCGAGTCGCGGATGTTCTGATAGAACAGGGACGATTAGGAAACCTCACCCCAGTTCGGGGAAGTGAATTTTTAGGCGTAATGGCGGAACTATTACCGGAAGATTTACAGAAACTCAAACTAGGGTTTAGAATTTTAGATGAATTTAATTTATCCTATCGGGGACTGATTCAACATCGGATTCGTCAGCAGTTGGATGGATTAAATCCAGATAAGACGGGATTGAAATTATCGAATCAAGGGGTTTCGGCATCTGAAGTTTTAGGAAACCTAAAAACCCTTCATGCCGAAGCCGTTTATAATTGTGAAACCGCCCTGGAAGATTTGTTAGTTGAACCGAATCAGGCAGCGTTTGCGATCGTTGAGGAATTTGTGGATCGCGTATTGCGCGTGGAAGGGGTGAAAACCGAGTGGCAAATCTTTTTAGAACAAGTTCGGTCCGAGGTGTGGCAAGATGAATTTGACCGTCTAGGCAGTCGCGATCGCCTCCGTCGAGAATGGTTTGCTGCGGTGGATACCGTAGAAGCGGGGAATCAATTGGAATTGATGCAATTTCTGCCGGGGAATCGCGGTTGAAACCGGGTGAAAGTGCAGATTTAGGCTTCCTTCAGTGGGACAAGAAACCGGGTTTTTACCCCAATTTATGACTCTTTACCAAAGATTGTGTGAAAAACCCGGTTTCTAACCGCTATTAGGCCACCACTTCATTGCGGCAAATATTTTCAGAATTTGGGTTGATTTAATCTCCATTTTATGATAGATGACTTGGAAATTATCAAAAGGCGAACCCTAAACGTAGAGGCGATTCGCGAATCGCCTCTACATTTAGATAACAAGGTTACCAATGGCGTAAATCCGGGGATAGAATTGGTAATATTTATCGGCTTGCAAGGGGCGGGGAAAAGCACCTTTTATCAAACCCATTTCGCCGAAACCCATGCTTTGGTGAGTAAAGATTTGATGCGAAACAATAAAAGACCCGCCCGCAGACAAGCCTTTTTAATCGCCGAACATCTCAAATCTGGAACCTCTTTAGTGGTGGATAATACCAATCCCACCCTGGGCGATCGCCTCGCTATCATTGAAATTGCACAAAACTATCAGGCCAAGATTATCGGCTATTATTTTAACTCCAAAATTGCCGATTGCCTCACCCGCAATCGACAACGAGATGGAAAAGCCCGAATCCCGGATTACGCACTCTATATGACTCGCAATAAATTAGTCCCCCCGAACTACTCCGAAGGATTTCATCAGTTATTTCAGGTCAAAATAGCCCAGAATCCAGGAACCTTTGAAATTCATCCTTGGACCCCGGAGGAAAACCTTGGACCCGAATCAATTTGACCGCCAAATTAGGCAACTGGACTATTTCCACAATCTATCCCAGGTGGTAGATTGCTTTCGGTGGCGACAAGCTTATGCCACTCCTTATGGGATAAACTTTAATGAATTACCCTGATAACAGCGTCACGGGACAGGGTTATATTGGGAAAATTACTCCAAAATCGGGTATAATCCGATTATAGGGCAAGAAGTCGTTGCCACCGGACGGCGAATTAAAATTGATGAAGCCTTGCCGATGAAGGCCGCTTATAGCGAGTTTATCGCCGGATTATTAGACAGTCAGGAGAGGTTAAAGGACAACTGCCTTTGATGCTGCTGACATAAAAGTAACTACAAAAACAATCAGGTCAACCCTAAACCCAAGAACATAATGCAGGAATTAAAAGTCACCATGCTGGGACCCAGTGGCGTGGGTAAAACCAGCCTTTTGACTGCCATGTATGAGCAATTTGAACGCAGTATTGGACAAACCAATTTGCAACTGACCCCAGATTTAGAAAGTGCAGCTTTGCTACAAGAACGATTAGCTGAACTGAAAACCCTACCGGACAGTTTTGAAACCAAAGGATGGATGCAAAGTACGGAAGACCATAAATCTTTTATATTTGAGTTGGGTAGAAGAGGGGCAATTCCCTCATTAGCGCTACACTTTCAAGATTATCCCGGAGAATATCTAGCCGCCAAAAGTTCGCGGGAAGAAAAGGAACGAGTGGAGACATTTGTGCGGGAATCGGCAGCAGTGGCGATCGCCATTGATACCCCTGCCTTAATGGAAAAAAACGGCCAATGGCATGATGCGGTCAATAAACCCCAACAAATTGCCAATTTATTTCAACGAGTCTATCGCGAATTAGAGTCTCCCCGATTGGTGATTTTTGCCCCAGTCCGCTGCGAAAAATACTTACAAGATGAAAAAAGCAGTGCGGAATTAGTCCGGCAGGTACAAGCGGGATATGCCAGGGTATTAGATTTATTGCGTTCGGAATCATTACTCTCAAAAGTCGTGGTGATTATCACCCCAGTTCAAACCGTAGGAACTGTGGTCTTTTCCCGCATTGAAATGATGGATGGTAAACCGTTATTTATTTTCAGAAAAACCAGTCACGATGCCCAATACAATCCCCAAGACAGCGAACAGCCTTTGCGCTATTTGTTACGGTTTTTGCTAAGACTGCATTTGGACCGACGCAATTTAGGCTTGTTTAATTTTATCCGAGATTGGTTAGGATTGGATAATCACCTCAAAGATGCAGTCCGGGAATTTGCAAAAGGCTGTAAAAATACGGGTGCTTATGCGGTGTTGCAGGGTCAAAATTGGCTGAATATTGGATAGGAGAAGAGTATGGAAATTTATGTAAAAAGTCGGGGATTTGCTCAGGAAGAAGGCTACTGTTGGCTACGGGAAACCCCTTCAATTCTCACCTTAAATCGGGTTAATGACTGCATTCAAACCGAATCTCCCTCTCTCGTCTTGGGGCGATATAGCGGACGGTTGCTATTGCTGATTACTGGGTTAGAGGCGAGGGGACGGACCGATTTTCGCGATCGCGCCATTCGCAATTCCATCGCCTGGGTTGCCGAAGATTCTGCTACGAATGAACAACAGTTACGGGCCATTGCTGTCCGCGCCTTACGCACTTTTTTAGAGGAAAAACAAGACGGATTAGATGCGGAAATTGACCAAGCAATTCCCGTGGGAGGACCGGACGGATTTACCGTCAACTGGGAACTGTTAAAAGAATTATCCGCAAGCGCAACTCTTGCCAGTCATCCCCAAAAATCCGACCGAGAACGAGAAGAACATTCTACCGATAAACTCGCCAAAAATTGCGATCGCACCAAAGAAACCCTCGCCACCCAACTTGAACAGTATGGGTTACCTCAACGAGAAGGTCCCCTAGTTGTCGTTACCGGAATTAAAAGCAAAGATGCCTTAATTCAATCGCGAGTCTGGCGGGGATTATCCAAAAGTTTAGAGGAGGAAGATTGGACGCCGGTTCGAGAGAGACAAAACGCCCCCAGTTCTCCGGAAGAACCGTTACAGCCGGAAAAAAAGCTCAATGAAACGGCAACTTTAGTGGCAGGAATTGTGGCGATCGGGATGCTAATTTTAGGGTTTTTGTGGTCTTAGAGGAGGGGAAATCATGGCAGGGGTCATAGAAAAGTTGTTTGTTTAGATTACAATTAGACCGAATGATTCCTTTAACCCATAGGACCCCTTGCCAATGAAACCTTTAACCCGCCGACAATTCATCAAAGTGAGTGCGATCGCCGCTGGATTTGCCCTTGCCGCCCATCCAATTTTCGCCCAACAAGTCATCACCACCGATAGCGAAGGATTAACCGCTGGTGAAGTGACTATCCCCGTTGCTGATGGAGAAATCCCCGCCTATCGCGCCATGCCTGCCAGGGGACAAAACTTCCCGATTGTGCTAGTCATCCAGGAAATTTTCGGGGTTCATGAACATATCCAGGATGTCTGCCGCAGATTTGCGAAACAGGGTTATCTGGCGATCGCCCCAGAAATGTTTGCCCGACAGGGAGATGTCTCCCAAATGGAAGACATCCAGCAAATAATCTCCGAAGTCGTATCTAAAGTACCCGATGAACAAGTGATGTCGGACCTCGATGCTACCGTTGCTTGGGCACAAAACAGCAGTAACGGCAACCCCGAAAAGCTGGGCATCACTGGATTTTGCTGGGGAGGACGAATCGTCTGGTTGTATAGCGCCCATAACCCCCAAGTCACCGCAGGAGTCGCCTGGTATGGGCGATTAGTCGGTGAATCCACCCCCCTAACTCCCCAACATCCCATCGATATCGCCGAGGAATTAACCGTTCCCATCCTCGGATTATACGGCGGTGACGATGACTTGATTCCTAACGATACTGTCGAACAAATGCGCGATCGCCTCGCCTCCGGCAACACCAACTCCGAAATCATCCTCTATCCCGACACCCCCCACGGATTCTATGCCGACTACCGTCCCACCTACCGCCCAGACGAAGCAGCAGATGCCTGGAGTCGCCTTCTCACTTGGTTTGAACAGTACGGCGTTGCCTAAAAAAAATCTGATTTAATTCTCCCAAAAGCCCCCCTTCTTATAGGGGGGTTGGGGGGATCTCTCCTAGAATATTTTATCTTTTTACTCCCCTAAAAACCCTTGTAACAAAACAAAAAACCATAACAATCATGAATAATTCTCGGATTCATAATGACTATAAACAACAAATTGCTGATTACTTTAATCGCCGGACTAACTATGACCAAGAAGGCGATTTTCATCCCATTGTTGCCCATCATCTCATCCAATGCGCTGACATTCAACCGGGACAGCATATCTTAGACATCGCCACGGGAACGGGTCTAGTTGCTATTGAAGCAGCCCAAATTGTAGGGAATAGCGGGTCAGTGGTGGGAGTCGATTTGTCCGAGGGAATGTTAAGGCGATCGCAGGCCAAAATCACCGCTGCTGCTTTAACCAATATCGAACTCCAACAAGGAGATATCGAAACCATCGACTTTCCAAATAACAGCTTTGACCGCATTTTTTGCTGTTGCGGTATTCCTTACATTCCCAACATTCCCACTAATTTACGCCGTTGGCAAAGATTTCTCAAACCCGGTGGCATCATCGCGATTACCGGAGTTGCTGAAACTGCTTATATGTTTAGACATATTTTAACAAAAATCGCCAAAAGTTACGAAATCCAATTGCCGAATTGGAACGAATCCATAGGAACGGTAGAAAAATGTAACCGCCTCTTACAAACATCTGGTTTTGAAGTAATTCAAGTCACCGAAGAACAATTTGGAGAGTATTTGAGCTTAGAGTCTGCTCAAAAGTTATGGGATATTATCATCAAAAATCCTCTCACTTTTTTTAACTTCGTCCAACTCTTGAATTCAGAACAATTAGAGGCTGCTAAAGCACAATATTTAGCGGACTTAGAAACATTAGTCACGGATAAAGGGATCTGGAACGACATCACCCTATTTTATATCGTCGGACGCAAACCCATCGGCAGCTAAAAATCAATTCGAGAAACCCCTCGTCACGAATCGGGTTGACTGGGGTATCCCCAGACTTGAAATTGCTCATAACCGGAATAGCAACGCTAACCTCTATCCCGGATGCCACCATTGGCAGTAAACTGTAATACGATGTTTTTAACGATTGACGATGGCAACGATTAACGACAACTACCTCAAACTTAAAGCGGGTTACCTGTTTCCCGAAATTGCTCGTCGGGTGAATGCCTTTGCCGAGGCGAATCCGGACGCCAAAATCATCAAACTTGGCATTGGCGATGTCACGGAACCCCTACCGGAAGCTTGCCGCAAAGCGATGGTAAAAGCGGTGGAAGATATGGGCGATCGCAGCCAATTTAAAGGGTACGGACCCGAACAAGGGTATGCCTGGTTGCGCGAGAAAATTGCCACCCACGACTTCCAATCCCGAGGATGCGCGATCGATGCCTCAGAAATCTTCATCTCCGATGGTTCTAAGTGCGATACCGGCAACATTCTCGACATTTTCGGCAACAACAACAAAATCGCCGTGACTGACCCGGTTTATCCCGTCTACGTTGATACAAACGTCATGGCAGGACATACCGGACCCGCCAATGATAAAGGAGAGTATGAGGGATTAGTCTATCTCCCCATTAGTGCGGAAAATAATTTTACCGCCGAACTTCCCACCGAGAAAGTTGATTTAATTTACCTCTGTTTCCCCAATAATCCCACGGGTGCAACTGCCACAAAAGACTACCTGAAAAAATGGGTAGACTATGCCAAAGCCAATGGTTCCATTATATTCTTTGATGCGGCATACGAAGCCTTCATTACTGACCCCAATTTGCCTCACTCCATCTATGAAATAGAAGGCGCAAAAGATTGTGCGATCGAGTTTCGTTCTTTCTCCAAAAATGCGGGATTTACCGGCACTCGTTGCGCTTTAACCGTAGTTCCAAAAACCTTAACGGCAAAAGCCTCCGATGGGTCTGATGTCGAAGTTTGGAAACTCTGGAATCGCCGCCAATCCACCAAATTTAATGGCGTTTCTTACATTGTCCAACGCGGTGCAGAAGCAGTTTACTCCGAGGAAGGACAAGCACAAGTTAAAGAATTGGTCAGTTTCTATTTAGAAAATGCCACAATTATCCGCGAGAAATTAACCGCTGCCGGATTGTCAGTTTATGGTGGTGTGAATGCACCTTACGTCTGGGTGAAAACTCCAAATGGATTATCCAGTTGGGATTTCTTTGATAAATTGCTGCAAGTGGTGAATGTCGTTGGAACTCCCGGTTCGGGTTTTGGCGCTGCTGGGGAAGGATACTTCCGCATTTCTGCCTTTAATAGCCGGAAAAATGTGGAGGAAGCGATGCAGCGGATTACGGAAAATTTGAAAGTCTAGTCCAAGTTTAGCAGAAGATTAGAAACCGGGTTTCTGAACAACGATTAGGGAGAGAACCTTAATCTGACTTAGAAACCCGGTTTCTTTTTGGGAAACGGAATGCGCTCTAGGATTGAGCGCTATAATAGGGGGAAATTGAGAGAGGCGATCGCGCACTCAACCCCCCTCATTTTGGAGGTCCCCCAACATGGTCCAAACCCCATCTAAATCTTTAACCTTAGAAGAATTTCTCAAACTCCCCGAAACCAAACCCGCGAGTGAATATATTGAAGGCGAAATCATCCAAAAGCCAATGCCACAAGGAGAACATAGCACAATTCAATCTGAACTAATTATCGCGATTACTGCCGTTGTTAAGCCCACCAAAATAGCCCGAGCTTTCCCAGAATTGCGGTGTATCTTTGATGGACGGACCATTGTGCCAGATATCGCTGTCTTTACGTGGGACCGAATTCCCAGGAGAGAAAATGGTAGAGTAGCCAATGTGTTTAACGACTCTCCCGATTGGATCATAGAAATACTCTCTCCCGAACAAAGAGTTGCAAAATTAACAAAAAAAATTCTACACGCTCTCAAACACGGGACTCAAATGGGCTGGCTCATTGACCCCACGGAACAGACTATTTGGGTATATTATCCTCACCAACCACTCGAAGTCTTTGATGAACCTGAACAGCAAATTCCTGTTCCTGCCTTTGCCAGTGACTTGCGACTAACTGTGGCAGAGATATTTGGCTGGCTGTTAGAATAGAGATGAATTCAACACTCTATTTCAAAGTTGCCACACCCGGCGGGGGTTAAAACCCCCGCCTCACAGAATTAAGTCGGTTGAAACCGACTGAAAGTCTTATGAAATGGTGTCTTTAGTCGGTTTTCAACCGACTTTAGCTATGAGGCGGGGGATTTATCCCCCGCCGGTTGTTGCAACGGATGATATGGTTGAATTAATTGTGTTTTTAGTCGGTTTTCAACCGACTTTAGCTATGAGGCGGGGGATTTATCCCCCGCCGGTTTTTGCAACGGGTGCTAAGGTTGAATTACCCGACTGCGATCGCCTTGCCAAATTTGGTCAGGTAGCGGAATGCTTTCACCACAAAACTGGCGCAAACATAAGGGGAAGTATTGTAAAATGAAGGCCATGCCAAGGCTTTATCTTCATCATAGCAATCGCTTCGTTCCGGATGACCTTCAATCCAGGCTAATCGCACCGCATGACCAATTAATACATCCAGGACGATGTATTCCTGAATCTGTAAATCGGGGTTGCGATCGCAAATTTCCGCGAGTTCCATCAAAGTTTCAATATTTACCTGTCGGTATTCCGGTGCTTGAATTTTATTCAGCAAATGTTCCACCCGCAAAGCAAAATTCTTTTCTCCGGGGGTCATTTCTGCTAAAATCAACTCACTATCTAAGCGGTTGCGGCGCTCTAATTTATCCCCAATCACTAACCCTTTACAATGTTGCATGACTTGCCACACCCGAGGATAAAACTCTTTCGGGACTCGTCCTGCCGCGCCATCTAACTGTCGCCGTCGGTGCCAATTTCCTGAGATTTCCTCGGTTTCATTGGGGGAAGGAAGCACTACCCAGTCAATTTCTTGTTCCTGTTGTTGAACGTGCAGAGATTCTTGTTTTTTCAAAAGTTTATTCATCCCTGCATATCCTTTCAAGACTTCCCGCAAGCGATTATTAATTTCAAAGGGACTTAATTCCATCACCCGTTCATAAGCTTCATCTTGGGTGAGGTTTAATTCTTTGGCGAGTTCACTGGTAATCAGCAAGATTAAGTAACTCACGCGCAGGGTTAGCAATCCATCAAATAAGTCGGGTTCGGCTTTGATTAATAACCCCAGATAGAGTAAAATCTCCTGAGTCAAGACGCGATCGCGAATGTCCTCTCCGCAAAACAGCCGAATTTTGTCCACAATTTCTGTATAAGACATCGGACGAGAAATCAGGGATGCCTCACTGTAAGCTTTCCCGACGGTAATCTGCTTTTGTCGGACCAGGATATCCGTCACCGCATCGGATAACCCAATATCTACTTTATTCAACAACCCTGCGGCGCGACGGACAACGGACCAATGAATCTGCTTTTGTGCCGCATTCTCGGTGCTATTCCCCTCGGTTCTCGGAGTCTTTCGTTTGGTACTTCCGGCAAGGGTACAATCCCCGATCGCCTTCCCGGTTCCTGCCTTAAAATAGACTTCATTCAGCAAATCGGCCACCGTCACTCGGCGTCCGGGTCCTGCCAGTCCCGTCTCAAACTCTAATCCCCGCAAGCGATACAGGGTATGCAACAATTCGATTTGCTCATACAAATTACAAGAAGAGCGCAAGCTATCCAACAATAATCCCGGATCGGTTTCACTCTCTAGCATGAACTCCTGAGTATGACTTAACGGCCCATTTTTCTCCGCATCGTAAGCCAAAAAATAACAAGCGGGGGCCGCATTTTGTACGGGATTCTCACTAAACTGAAATTCATGGAGAAAATCAATCCGTTCAATGCTGCCGGTGAGCATCAATTGATTCAGTCGTCCCAACTTCACCGGGGTTCCTGCACAGTGCCCATCGCGCAATTCTTTCATCAGTTCCAGCAATGCTGGGAGAAATCCCTCACCACGCCCATCGGTTTCTAACATGGCATGAGTTAGCAGCAAGGTTACCGTAGGACGTCCTACTCCATGACCCCCAATTTGAGGATAGCGCCACCAATGGCGATGGATATAGGCCAGTTCACCCTTGATATTTGACACTAAAAAGTGATAATCTAAGGTGAGATAAAACTCCTGCTGGTTTAAAAATGACGGCAAGAAGACAATCGTTTCTCCGCGAATCCGAAAAATATTAGAACTTGTGAGACTCCGCAACCGGCGCACGGGTCGTCCGGTTAGCCCTAATTTATCATTTCGGCCAATTTGCCGATAGACTTGGGAGAGGTCTCGTGCTTGTCGCACTTGGATCGGTTCGACTTCTGCCGGAGTTTGGGTGGCGATGCCATGATAGGCGAGTTCGGTTTGGAGGTCTTCATCTTCCGCAAGCAAGGCGATTTGCACCACAGGTTGGCGGCGTCCTGTGAGGGTGCGGCGACGTCCTAATGGGTCGATATCCCCTCGGTCTAATAACCCTTCATCCAGCATCAGACCCAGGAAATATAGACTTTGCGCCCAGACTAAGGGGAGATTTTCATTGGGGAGACGCGGTTGAGTCTGGGGATTGGCACGTTCGGCTTCTACCTTGTCTGCGGGAACGTAATACAACTCAGGGAGGAGTTTCAATCCGTAGGATTCGACAACCAAGGAGTTGAGGCGTTCTTTATACTCTTCGGTTTGGGTGCGATCGCCTCTAAAAATCCCATCCAAAAACAAGTAAGTGAAAAATAACGGCCACTCACATTCGATATTCTCAAACTTTTTCAGTTCCCAGGGTTCGTAATGCAAGCGCCAGGGGTCTTCCAAAACCGTTTGATGTCCATCCCGCAAAAACCGCTTGCAGCCGTATTTCCCTTGTAATTTTTTGATGACCTTCTGTTTAGTGCGATCGCATAACGGACCATCCTCGATCGCAAACGCCGGAAATGTGATAATACTCAACAACGCCGCATCCACTTCCTTAGAACTCGATTCCCGAGGCAGAATCGATTCCAACGTCTGCCTTGCCCGGGCAATTTCATCCGCCAGGACATGAATCACCGAATTTTGAGACCCTTTGACCCCAAACAAATTCACCCCATTAATCGCTTCCAATGCCGCCAGTGCCATGCCAATCGAAGAAGCATTTAACTCCGGATTGCCTTTATTAATTTTATTTCCCCGTTCCCAGATGCCATAATCCGGAGTGCGATACGCTCGGCCAATATAATAAACCAAGTTTTGAATAAAATTAACCTCATCCACCGTATAAATGATGGATAACCCGGAAACGGACATTTGAGCTAACATCAACAAAAAGATTGAAGTTGCATCAAGTTGGAGATGTCCCCATTCATTATCTCCGACGACTGTATCTCCGGTATGGGTATCGAATTTAGCGTGTAAACAATCCAACAGAGATTGGGTTTCTTTGAAGCGTTCCACCTTGTCCGCTTGTCGCATCATACAAAACAGCAATCCCCGCATCAACTTCACCACACTATGTTCTAACTCATAAGTGCGTCCTTGGGAATCATCCATTTTGCGATAAGCGAGGGCCAACCCCCAAACGGCGAGAATGCTATAAACATTGTCGCGCACCCAGGCATCGGTATAGTCCCCGTGGGCGTTGATGGCGGTAGAAGCCGGTAACAGCCCTGTAATCGGATTTTGGCGAACCAGAATGAGGGACTGGATCTGGTGATAGTAATAGTCTAATCGGGTTTGACGTTCGGTTGAGGTTAGGGTCATGAGGTTGTTGGGGGTTGAATAAACAGTAAGATTGGGAGCAGTGCGGGTTTATCCTCAGTGGTGCAAGGGGCTTTTACCCTCCCTAGAGAATATCCGGGCGCTTTAATACCAATTTTTATAAATAAGCGCGCACCTTATTATCCGTAATTTTTATAAAACTGAGGTTAATGGTAATCAAATTAAAATATAATTAAAATCAAATTTAGTCAAGAATAAGCTGAGGCGTTAGCAAGCTGGAAGTAAGGGTCTAAAAATAAAAGGGTTATGTTACAGGTGTTGCAAAAATTTTCTGTATTGGGACTGCCGGTTCATATTACCACTCATTATCGAGACTGGTTACAGTCACGGTTGCAGCAACGCCAGGGTACTCAGGTCGTGACGCTGAATGCGGAAATGGCGATGCAAGCGCTAGAAAATCTGGACCTCGCTGAGGTGATTCATCAGGCGGATTTGGTGATTCCTGATGGTGCCGGAGTGGTGTTTTACTTTCTCGTCAGAGGTCGAAAAATCCAGCGATGTCCTGGGATTGAACTGGCGGAGTCCTTGGTGCAGTTAGCGGGGGATTTGGGGGAGGACTGTTCCACCTTTTTCTTTGGGGGGAAACCGGGAATTGCTGAAATAGCGGCGAAGCGATGGCAAACGGAGTTACCCGGATTGGCGATCGCCGGGACCCAGGACGGATATCTGTCTCCAGAGAATGAACCTGCATTCAAAGCGCGCCTTCAACAACTGCAACCCCGCTTGATTTTAGTCGGATTAGGCGTTCCCCGACAAGAGTTTTGGATTCGAGAAAATCGCCATTTATGTCCCGACGCAATTTGGGTGGGAGTTGGCGGTAGTTTCGATATTTGGTCAGGTCAAAAAGAACGAGCACCTGTTTGGTTGCAACGCCTCCAGATGGAGTGGGCCTACCGTCTCTATCAAGAACCCTGGCGTTGGCGACGGATGTTAGCATTGCCCCATTTCGCCTGGATTTCCCTGAAAAGCGCCCTCCGTCAGTAAGAAGGTTTCCCTTTGTTCGTAGTAACGACTTCAGTCGTTTCCAATGTTTGTAGTAACGACTTTAGTCGTTTCTTTATGTTCGTAGTAACGACTTCAGTCGTTTCTTCAGTTCGTTAAAGGTCGCATCTTAAATATTAAAGGTCCGAGTCACCTTATCCCTTCCCAAGGGGGAGAACGACTGAAGTCGTTACTACGAACTAAGAAAGAGAACGACTGAAGTCGTTACTACGAACTAAGAAAGAGAACGACTGAAGTCGTTACTACGAACTGGGAAGACCCCCATCCTCCACGAACTACGCCGACACCTGCCGCTGTGCTTGTTGTTCTTGGATGCGATCGAGGGTGCCGGTGGGGATGGAGGCGATGAGCGATCGCGTGTAGTCTTTTTGAGGGTTGCTGTAGATGCTTTCGGCGGGACCCACTTCTTCTATCTTGCCTTTATTCATGACTAGAATGCGATCGCTCATAAACTTGACCACACTCAAATCATGGGAAATAAAAATATAGGTGAGTTTAAACTCCTCCTGTAATTCTTTTAACAAATTCAACACCTGCGCCTGGACCGATACATCTAAGGCCGAAACCGATTCATCACAAATAATAAACTTAGGATTCAGCGCTAATGCTCTCGCGATACAAATCCGTTGGCGTTGACCTCCAGAAAACTCATGAGGATAGCGATTCATCAATTCCGCATTTAATCCCACTCGTTCTAATAAATAGGCCGATCGCTCTCGTCGTTGGCGTGAACTTTCTCCGACTCCATGTATTTTTAACGGTTCCATCACCAAGTTCCCAATGCTCATCCGGGGATTAAGGGAACTAAAGGGATTTTGAAAAACAATTTGCATTTCTCGGCGCACTTGTCGCAACTTTCTCCCTTCCAGTTTGCCGACATCTTGCCCTTCAAATAAGACTTTCCCGGCAGTGGGTTCAATTAATCTTAATAAAGTGCGAGCAAGGGTGGTTTTACCACAACCGGATTCTCCCACTAATCCCAAGGTTTCTCCCGGATACACTTCAAAAGAAACCCCATTCACTGCCATCACATACCGTTGGGTTTCTCCAAAGATACCGCGCACCGGAAAAGCGACTTCTAGGTTACGAACTTCTAGCAGAGGAGACTTTTGCTGTAACTCAGTTAACCGTTTTTCGATGTCCGCCTCACTGACTTCTTGGATGTTTGTTACTCCATCCAGAGAATCGTGAGTTTCGCTGTGTTTTTCTCGAATTTCGCGATCGCCACTGGCATTGGTGACCACTTCCATAAAATCCGAAACCGTCGGCAGATAAATTAACCGGCGATCGGGACGGGGACGACAAGCTAATAAACCTTTTGTATAAGGATGTTGGGGATTAGAAAATATTTGCAAAACTGAACCCTGTTCGACAATTTTCCCTTGATACATCACCGCCACTTGATCGGCGATTTCCGCAATCACCCCAAGGTCATGGGTAATAAACATCATGGACATTCCCCGGCGATCGCGCAAATCCCGCATTAATTCGAGAATTCTCGCCTGGACTGTCACATCCAAGGCCGTTGTCGGTTCATCCGCAATCAGCAACGTGGGGTCACAGGAAATCGCCATAGCAATCATCACCCGCTGAATTTGACCCCCAGACAATTCATGGGGATAGCGCTTCAAAATTGCCAATTTTTGCTGATTCACCTGTTGCATGATTTCCCGGTCCGTTGCCGTTTCGGGTAGCTGCACCTGTTCGCGCAATTCGGCATCACTCGGGAGCAACTTCACCTCTTGTAACGCAGCAACTGCCCGTCTTCTCGCCTCAGATTCTGATACTTGATGATGCAGTAAAATCGCTTCAGTGAGTTGAAATCCGATATTATAAACCGGGTTCAGAGAACTCATCGGTTCCTGAAAAATCATCGAAATTTTGCCCCCGCGATACTGCTGTTTCGCTTGGGGAGGCAGGGTCAATAAATCGATGGGTTCTTCTTCCTGAGTCCCTCGAAACCAAATTTCGCCCCCGGAAATCCGTCCCGGAGTCGGCACTAATCCCATCACCGCCAGGGAAGTGACGGATTTCCCAGAACCCGACTCCCCGACAATGCCTATGGTTTGGCCGCGTGGGACTTTAAACGAAATCTGGTCAACAGCTTGAACGGGTCTTCCTTCGGTGAAAAATTGGACTTGCAGATTGCGAACGTCAAGAACGGTGTCAGTCATGGAGAATTAGGGGGAAAAGGTAGGAAGATTGTAACAGGGTCAGTTTGTAGATGTTGTAATTTTAGGAGTAGTTTTAGGGGAAAAACTGCATCAGTATCCCCTCAATATTAACCCACTCCGTATCTGGAGCGATCGCCCGGTACTCTCTCCATCGCGGACCCTGGCACTAAAAACCGACTCAAAGCGAGGCAAAGCCCCCCACCGTAGCTGCATCCAGCAGATTGGTCCAATTGATTTGGGTAAATTTTTCCCTACGTTTATTAAAAGCTGTATGAGAAACAGTTTTTGGTAAAATTAAAAGGAAGTTAACCCCCTTCAGGGAAAGCATAGAAATAATGGATATTGATGAAGTTCTCAGGCGATACGATGGGAGTGAAAGAGATTTTAGCCAGATTAATCTACATTTTTTTGCAAGAGATATATTTAAACGAGTTCTCGACTTCCCCCTCTAAAAATTTTTGATAATATTAATCCCGCACCCCATCAAAAACATCGGACTCGATCCATATTCCCTCAGAATCCAGTTCTCGGCGAAAGGCCTGAAGCCGTTGCCAAAATTCTCCCCCTGTCTCAATCGACAACCTAATTTCTTGACCATCGGGAATATCTAAATCTTCAAATATTTCAATATTTCGACCTTTTTTAATTCCTTTGATTTGCATAATAAATTATTTTGCTTCCTCATGGATAACCTTTGGGAAATTATATCATACCCCTCTAAAAATTTCATCAATTCTCCTGAAAAACAGAAAGAGGCGATCGCTCACCTCTTTCTCAAAAACATCTTTTAATACCCTGACGGACCCAGGGGATGAACTCAACGGATTCACCTTTCCCCTGGAGGCCGATCGCTTCTTTGGATTACTGCGCGGTAGGGTTTTGATGGTTTTCTTGGTTTTGATGGTTGGGGGCATTTTCTCCGCCGCCCATGCCACCATTCATTTTAGCTTTGCAACGTTCTTTCATTTCTTGCATTTCCTGCATTTGCCCCCTCATTTCCTCCATCTGCACCCTCATTTCCTGGTGCTGTTGCTGCATCTGTTCCAGAGTCATGGGGGGGACCGTTCCTTGGGGTCTTTGTGCGAACAAAGGATTGGCACTGACGACTAAGAGGGTCACACCTGCGGCGGCGGTTCCTAGGACGGTTTTGGTGAATAAACTTGCGTTCATTTCGACTTCTCCAGGGCTTAATTTTTTCCTGTTAAACACAGGATAAACCCTCCGCTTAAGGGGAGAGTCTAGGGGGTTTTACAATTCTTTACAATCGGGTAAACAGGAGATGGGGGCGATCGCCTCCAGAGGGTTCTCCGGTCCCTGGTGACCGGGGTCCCATTCCCCAAGCAAAACTCGACACCGTAACCGAGAAATTGGGTTTCTGGGTCACGGTGTCGAGTTCAGGGGAAAAATCAAGCAAGGGATATTAACTAATCGCTGCTGCCTCTTGAAGTTCAGGGTCTTGGAAGAGGGGAGTGCTCAGGTAACGTTCTCCAAAACTGGGCTGAATCATCACAATCAGTTTACCTTCATTTTCTGGCCGTTGAGCGAGGCGGATCGCGGCGCATAAGGCAGCACCCGCAGAAATACCCGAGAGGAGACCTTCTTCCCGGGCCAAACGACGACTGTAGGCCATTGATTCATCATCGCTGACCACAATTACTTCATCAATGAGTTCTACCTTCAACACATCGGGAATGAATCCCGCCCCGATGCCTTGAATTTTGTGGGGACCGGCAGATCCGCCGGTGAGGACTTGACTGGTGGTGGGTTCAACGGCGATCGCCTTAAAACCGGGTTTGCGCGCCTTGAGCACTTCTGCCACTCCGGTTAAAGTCCCACCCGTTCCGACCCCAGCAACCACAAAGTCTACAGCACCATCGGTATCTTCCCAAATTTCTTCCGCTGTCGTCTCCCGATGAATCTGCGGGTTGGCGGGGTTGCTAAACTGTTGCAACATATAGGCATTCGCGGTACTGTCCACAATTTCTTGAGCGCGAGAGATGGCCCCTTTCATCCCCATATTGCCCGGAGTCAATTCCACCTTAGCCCCATAAGCGCCTAACATCAATCGGCGCTCTTGACTCATGGTTTCAGGCATCGTTAGAATCAGTTGATAGCCCTTGGCGGCAGCGGCCATTGCCAGAGCAATTCCGGTATTTCCCGAGGTCGGTTCAACTAAGATGGTTTTTCCCGGAATAATTCTCCCCTCCTCTTCCGCGACATTAATCATATTGACGCCGATACGATCCTTAACGGAAGAGGCGGGGTTCATTCCTTCTAATTTCACCACAATTCTAGCCACACAACCTTCGGCTTGAGGAATGCGGTTTAAATCGACTAAAGGAGTGCGACCGACGAGTTCAGTAATATTTCGAGCTATTTTCATGACTTCACTGAATAGATAGGGTTAGTGGGGTTATTGACTGTTGAGAACGGTGCAGCGCCAGATTGCACTGACCGATTGTACTGAGATTCCCTTGGGGGATTTTTGAGCTTAACCCGACTCCAGTAAACGATTGAGAATGGGGGATGGTCAAGGTTGATGTAATAAAACTTTACTCATCAAACGTCCCAGTATGTGAGAAGTGACTGCTAAGTTTTGATAACTGAATCAATCCAAACCCTATTTCTCTAACCTGCATTGGAGTCGTCGTCACCCGGTGAATAATGACAAAAGATTATTATAGCGCGATTGGGAATGATTTTAGTTGCAGATTGGGGCGATCGGCACCGATAAAGTCGCTTAATAGAAAGTAGATTAACAATTACTGGACAAGACATTCAGGCTGTCATTTTTCCAGGGAGCAGCTTCTCTATATTTTTGATTAGGTCTACTTACTTATAAAAAAGTTCCTTGAAATCACAATAAATCTTTAAAATAAATTCAATTGTGAATCAATCTTAAATCAGATGCCTTCACGCCCCCCATGAGCAACGATTTAATTCGGTTATATAATAAGGGTACTCAGTCCCATTACTGAGTCGAACATTTTACGGGTAATCCCCAAGAGGCAGTCCCCCGATCGCCGAAGGAAATGATATAATGCGGCTTTACCTTGATACCATCGCTTACAATCGCCCCTTTGATGACCAGTCTCAAGTTAAGATATTCCTGGAAACCCAAGCAGTCCTGCTGATTTTACAACTGATTCAAGATCAGCAAGTAGAATTAGTGAACTCCAACGTTTTAGAATATGAAAATAGCCGAAACTCTAATTCTGAGCGGGCAAAATTCGTTGACTTTTACCTGAGTCGGGCCACATTCCGGCAAATCGCCAACGAGTCGATTCGACAACGCGCCCAAACCTTAGAAAAAATGGGACTCAAAGCCATTGATGCCTTGCACGTTGCCTGCGCTGAAGCGAGCCAGAGCGATTATTTTATAACCTGTGATAAACGATTAATTAATCGGTGTAAAACCCTAAACCTACTCGTCATGAATCCCGCTGATTTTATTTTGGAGATGGATGATGAAAATTAAAAGACCAACCGAACAAAAAGTTATTCAACAAGCCTTAAATATCTTATCGAATCACCTAGAACCCTTGAATTATGCTCGGTTTGTAGCAGCTATTAAACTGGGAGAAGGGGATTATTTAAAAACCAAAGACCAACTTTTTACCCAGGAAACCGTTGATAGTCTTTATGAAAAAGTTCAGACCTTTGAAACGGCAAAAAATGAATCTCAACTCTAATATTCAAGTTTACCGTTCCCGGGCTAAAGTAGGGGTAATGGATGAATTACCCCTACTCAACTCCTGAAAGAGTTATCCTCGGTTCAGGCAGCGTTACACCCTAGGACTGGGTATCCCACCCGGTCTAAATATCCCAATACTTAGGCTTCATCTAAGGCGGCAACTCCGGGGAGTTCCTTGCCTTCGAGTAATTCTAAGCTGGCACCGCCGCCGGTGGAAATGTGGCTCATTTTATCGGCCAATCCGACTTTTTCCACGGCTGCCACGGAGTCGCCACCACCGATGATGGTGGTAGTGCCTTTGGGGGTCAGTTCGGATAAAGTATGGGCGATCGCCTCGGTTCCTTTGGCGAATTTGTCGATTTCAAACACACCCATCGGTCCATTCCAAATCACCGTCTTGCAATCGGCAAGAGCGTCTTGGAAGGTTTTTACGGAATCAGGACCAATATCCAATCCCATCCAACCATCCGGGATATTTTCCACGCTGACAATTTGCGTATTGGCATCGGCACCAAATTTGTCTGCAATCACCACATCGGTTGGCAATAACATCGCCACGCCGCGTTCTTTTGCCTTCGCTTCCAATGACTTGGCTAACTCTAGCTTGTCATCTTCCACCAAGGAATTCCCCACGCTGATGCCGCGCGCTTTTAAGAAGGTGAAAATCATCCCACCACCGAGGAGAAGTTTGTCACACTTCTCTAACAAGGTTTCGATGACGCCAATTTTGCTAGAAACCTTGGAACCGCCAATAATCGCCGCCAGAGGACGCTGAGGTTCTTCGATCGCCCCTTTGAGGTATTGCAGTTCTTTCTCCATCAAAGACCCAGCAACCGAGGGACTCAGGTAATGGGTCACCCCTTCGGTGGAAGCATGGGCACGGTGGGCCGTTCCAAAGGCATCATTCACATACAAATCGGCCACAGAAGCCAGCTTTTTGGCAAATTCTGGGTCATTTTTCTCTTCCTCAGCATAGAACCGGACATTTTCCAGTAAGGCAACTTGGCCGTTTTCCATGCCTTGGACCTTGCTTGCCACCTCATCGCCAATGCAGTCATCGCATTTGATGACTTCTTGACCCAATAATTCCGAGAGGCGCTTGGCAACTGGGGTGAGGCGCATTTTTTCATTCACCTGACCCTTGGGACGTCCAAAGTGGCTGGACAGAATAACTTTGGCCCCTTTACCCGTTAAATCTTGAATCGTCGGCAATGCAGCCCGAATCCGGGTATCATCGGTGATGTTACCAGCATCGTCGAGGGGTACATTAAAGTCAGCACGAACTAACACCCGTTTACCGGATAGGTCTGAGGCTGACAAATTTGCTACAGTTTTCTTGGGCATGAAGATCCCTCCTAATTGCGTTTTTTGGTCTGTTTTCTAGAAAATCGGCTTATAGCGCGTGGGATTTAACTCCTGCGCCGAGGCAGTACCCCAAAACTGACCTCATTAATGGGGTCACGATAGATGAGTCTCTCTCTATCTGGAAGGTTTGCCGTAAACATTTTATCGTTGAGTGCGTCCTAAACACGGCTGCTATGTTTAAAACTGTTCTTTTTCCGATCGATGAAAGTCGCGAGTCCCGTGAAGCGGCGGATACGGTGGCCCAAATGGTCAAAACCTTCAACTCGCGCTTAATTTTGCTGTCTGTGAATGAGGTTGAGGTGGAGGGAGAGGAACCGCCACCTCCAGAACGGGTGATGACCCCGGAGGCGATCGCAGAATTACTCAAAAATGCTCAGTCAATGTTTTCTAAGCTAGGTATCACAGCGGAAACCATTGAACGGGAAGGAAAACCTGCCTTTATCATTTGCGATGTAGCGGACGAAATCAATGCGGATCTCGTGATTATGGGTTGTCGCGGGATCGGGTTGACGGAAGAGGGTCTCGCCGATAGTGTCACCAACCGGGTGATTAATCTGGCCCCTTGTCCCGTGCTGATTGTACCGTAGGGCAAGTTTCTCCCCTCTTAGTTTGTAGTAACGACTTCAGTCGTTATCTTCTCTTAGTTCGTAGTAACGCCTTCAGGCGTTATCCCTCTTCTGTTCGTAGTAACGCCTTCAGTCGTTATCCCTCTTCTGTTCGTAGTAACGACTTCAGTCGTTATCCCTCTTCTGTTCGTAGTAACGACTTCAGTCGTTCTTCCGGTTCCTTAAAATGTAGCATCCTAAGCTTTATGGTTTGAATCCTCGACTTGGTTAAGCCGGAAACGACTGAAGTCGTTACTACGAACAGGGGAGGATGGTCTCTCCCCCATCCTCCCCATCTTCCCCATCTGTCCCATCTCCCCATCCTGCATTTATCAAGTATTTAACAATGACAACTCCTGACATTCAATGGTATCCCGGCCATATTTCTAAGGCGGAAAAACAACTGGCGGAACAATTGAAGCTGGTGGATGTGGTGTTGGAGGTCCGGGATGCGCGGATTCCTTTGTCTACCCATCATCCCCAGGTGCCGCAGTGGGTGGGGAGTAAAAGCCGAGTTTTGATTATTAATCGGGTGGATACGATTTTGCCCCCCCTGCGCGATCGCTGGCATCTGTGGTTTCAACGTCAGGGAGAAACGCCGTATTTTACCAATGCTCAAGATGGGACGGGGATCAAGGCGATATCTAAGGCGGCAAAAGAGGCGGGGATTGCCCTGAATCAACGTCGTCTCGATCGCGGGATGCGCCCTCGCGCTGTTCGTGCGGTGGTGATTGGGTTTCCTAATGTGGGCAAATCGGCGTTGATTAATCGCTTAGTTGGGCGTCGTGTGGTGGAAAGCGCCCGACGTGCGGGGGTGACTAAGCAACTGCGTTGGGTGCGGATTTCCGATGAACTGGAACTGTTGGATGCCCCTGGGGTGATTCCCAGTAAGTTAGAGGACCAAGATGCTGCTTTAAAGTTAGCCATTTGTGATGATATTGGTGAGGCAGCTTATGACAATCAACGGGTGGCATCGGCATTTGTGGATATGGTGAAAGAGATTGAGGCAATTGGGACCGGATGGATGCCACCGGAGGCGTTGCGATCGCGCTATAAACTTGACCCTCTCCCCATGACGGGGGAAGATTATCTCCATAATTTTGCCGAATCCCGATATGAAGGCGATGTGGAACGGGCGGCGCGGCAAATTCTCAATGATTTTCGCAAGGGATTGTTAGGTCAAATTCCCCTAGAATTGCCTCCGGAATAACTGGAAGAGGGCGATCGCCTATTCAAGTTACCCTAGGGCTAGAATCTCTGGCGGTACTGGGGTGATTGCCCTTCGCAGTTCGCTGTCGGTGGCATTGAGCACAACTGCTAACACTCTACCTGTGGACTCCTGTTGAATTAATGTCCCTTCTATCTGTCCATTGTCGTTCGGGTCCAGTTGGCCTGGGGACAATTCACTTAACACCAAAACATCATCGGTCGTATAGGTTTGCAAAATATCAAGTTCGGCTGGTAAATCCCGAGTAAAGGGTTGAAATACCAAATCATTGGCTGTTACGCCTTCGGTGAGTCCAATGCGATCGTTATTAAAATCCAAAATAATATCCGCTTGTTCGGGATTGGTGGAGGCGGCGTCGGTGCGAAGGACAAATAAATCCGTACCACTTCCCCCCACCATGCGATCGAGTCCGAAATCACCGATTAGGGTATCATTTCCTTCCCCACCTATCAGCAAATCGTTGTCTTGACCCCCTCGCACGACATCGTTTCCTCGACCTCCGAGGACTAAATCATCCCCGCGATTGCCATTGAGAATATCATCCCCTTCTTCTCCATAAACGGCATCATTATCCTGTCCACCGCGCAAGGTATCATTACCCCCTCGGCCAAATAAGAGATCGGTGCCCAAATTGCCGTTGATCAGTTCATTTGATGTGGCACCAATGACCGTATCATCCCCGGCTAAAGCTCTTACTCCCCCTGGGCGTTCAGCGAGTTGTCCCGGACTCAGCCTAAAATCATCAGGGCGCAGGGCGTCATCCTGGAGGTCCAGAAAGTCCGCCGGGTTTAAGGCTTCACCCGGGGGAGCTCCCGGTGCTGTCGGTCCGGGAACCGCCCCAGGGTCGGGTTCTTCTGGGATCAGTGTACTCAGGCAACCACAGGCTAAATCTCCGGGTAAAACTCCAGGTATCATCTGTTTTCCTCGCTGTTGAAACTCAGGTTATTGATTCTTTTTATTGTATGGCCTCATCCCCACGCATCAACCCCACGGATGAACCGGAAGAACCGCCGGACAATAGGTTCCACGGAATTTGAGCGTTCCTATCAGATTTTAAATCCCATGTCTTTTAAACTTTGGCGCAACGCTGGACCCGCAGGGGATTTCCGTTGTTCATAGAGGGAAACGGCCCGTCGAAAGGCTTCTAATCCATCTAAAATATTCCCCCCTTTGAGTAAGGCAACGCCAAGATTTTGGTACGCTTCGGCATAGTTGGGATTGAGTTGAATGGCTTTGTAATAGGCGGCGATCGCCAGGGGAATTTGCTTTTTTTCTTTCAAGGCAATTCCCAGGTTAAAATAGGCGGAACTCAGGGAGGGGTCGATTTGTAAGACTTTTTGATAGGTGGCGATCGCCCCGGTGAGATTTCCGGTTTCCAGCAGGAGGTTCCCCAAGTTATTATACGCCCCCAATTTGATGGGTTCTAAAATCGGCAGGGCAACCGCTTTTTCATACTGCGCTTTGGCTTTGCTCAGTTTCTGCTGGCGCGTATAGGCGATTCCCAAATGATAATGCAGTTCATACACAACCAGGGGTTCTAACCTTGTACTGGCGGCTAATCCCAGTTTTAATAACTGCATCCCCCGTTTAATCTCTCCGGTTTGCACATACAAGGCCCCGAGTTTGCTGCAAGTATAAGCATCGTTGGGATGGGCGGCGAGATAGGATTCCATTGATTCTCGGGCCCGGGTCAATTTATCTCGGGAGGCGATCGCTTCGGCTTGATACCCTTCATGTAAAATTGCCACCTCCATCAACGAACCCACCTGCCATTGATTGGATTGCTGCTGTAACATCCGCTGCACACTATCATCAATCATGGCATGATAGGGCCGCTCAAACTGGATTCCCGGTTGATTTCTAAACAAGCGTGAAACCAGGGAATAAGGGGATTGTTGCGCCCCGACTTCTTGACGAATTAAGTTCATTAAAAGATAGGGTTTCGGTTGGGCGTTGCCACTTCCATTAATCAATTCTTTGATTTGGGGGACAACTTCCGGGGTTAACACTTCATCTGCATCTAATACGAGAATCCAGTCCCCTTGAGCATATTTAAGGGATTCATTTCGCGCCGCAGCAAAATCATTGCACCAGTCGAAGTGATGAACATCAGCCCCAAACTCTTGGGCGATTTCTACGGTGCGATCGGTGGATCCGGTATCAAGAACCACCATTTCATCTACCAGATCCTTGACGCTGGCAAGACATTTGGGAAGGGTAGCTTCTTCGTTTTTGACAATGGTGCAAAGACTCAGCTTCATCGGAAACCAGTTAACGGTAATGGGTCAGTTTTATTGTACTGGTAGAGACCCCGTAATGGTAGTCTGAGTTGAAGCCAGTGGCGATCGCGGCCTCCAAAGACCCTAGGCGGGAGTAGTCGCCTCAGCGAGGATCTATTGGTTTATACTGGAACAGCAGAGCATGAAGAGGTAAGAATGTGGCCGAAATTATTCTCAAAACGGATAATCCAGACCGAGTGACGGACTTAATAAAAAGAGCGATCGCTGCTGAAATAGATCGCATTGAAAAAAATCTGAAATTTACAAAAAAAAGACTTCAGGCGTTTGAAGATAAATATAATCAACCCTCCCATCAGTTGAAAAATAGACTGACGGCAGAAGATATGGATGGGGGAGATTTAGAATATTTAGAATGGGCGGGAGAATATAAACTATTTTTAGAGTTAGAGGAACAAATTAAAGTCCTCAAAAGCTTAGAATATGTCAATCCATAATGCCAGTTTTACCTCAAACTCAAATTGAGTGACAGTCGCCCAGATGGAGGGCGATCGGCACTCTTATCATACCGTGAGACTTTGTTAGGAGATGATCCTCATGACTCTAACTTTATATCCTGACTTACCAACCCTGGAAAGCGATCGGCTCATTCTTAGAAAAATGAGCCGAGAGGATGCACCGGATCTGTTTGAGTATGCCTCAGACCCTGAAGTAGCCCAATACACAACCTGGCACCCCCATCAATCCCTAGAAGACAGCTATATTTTTTTAAATTCTATCCTCGAAAAATATCAGACCCATAAAAGTGGTGATTGGGGCATTATCCATAAAGGCGACTGCAAATTAATCGGCACTTGTGGTTTCGTCAACTGGGTTCAAGCTGATCATCACGCTGAAATCGGCTATGCTTTATCCCGACGCTATTGGGGAAAAGGATATATGCCCGAAGCTGTAAAAGCTGTCCTCGCCTTTGGCTTTCAGGAAACTAACTTAAACCGGATTGAGGCGCGATGTAAACTGCCTAATCACCCCTCCGCAAGGGTGATGGAAAAAGTTGGCATGAAATATGAAGGAATCCTCCGCCAACAGATGTTTAGCAAAGGCAGATTTGATGATATGAAACTGTATGCCATTTTGCGGGAAGATTGGGAAAATTTATCCAAGTAAACGGTGTCATTTCAGGGGAAAAAGGGAGTTTAGCTCTCTCATTCCATAGCTAAACCCCCAACCCAATTGACTCAAGCGTTGGGTTTAATGCAGTAAATTGTCGCTACCTTTAGGACAAATTTTCCTACATTTGAGGCGGCAGAATTACTTTATCAATCACATGAATCACGCCGTTACTGGCTTGGATATCGGCTTGAACCACGTTAGCACTATTGACCATAACGCCATCGTCACCCACTGTCACATTGATGGAACGTCCTTCAATGCTGGGAACTTGCGTGGTGCTCAAATCCCCAGACATGACTGAACCCTCTACGACATGATAGGTTAAAACTTGAACCAAAAGCTGGCGGTTTTCCGGCTGTAATAACTGCTCTAAAGTGCCTTCGGGTAAAGCGGCAAATGCCTCATCGGTGGGTGCAAACACGGTGAAGGGACCTTCACCGGAGAGGGTATCGGTTAAACCGGCAGCTTCTAAAGCGGTAGTGAGGGTGGAGAAGGATTCGCTACCCGCAGCAATGTCAGCAATTGTCTGTTGACTCGTTTCCATTGTGCTCGCGGGGGTTTGAGTCCCAGATTGAGCGATCGCCTCATTAGAATCGGTCATCTTATCTGCTGCGGTGCTAACCCCTGCCACCACAGGCAATCCCATCAGTAAACTTGTCCCTGCAACACCCAAAAAGAGAGCAACTTTTTTGTTGAAACCGTTCCAAAATTTAGACTTCATCAGGTTTTTCCTTAATAAGTGAAGAATCGAAATATCGAGATATGAAGTAATGTTACACGATGGTTTTCAATTTGACCACTCCCGCGAAAAATTTGTCAAAATTCCTGGGATAGCGGGGCCTATTCTCTATCAGAAATAGTTCTGTGTGGGGGATTCAAGGGATTGCGATCGCCCGGATGAAGGGGGCGATCGGTCAAATAATCCTCCCGATAAAAACCATCAAATCCATGCAGCACAATAACTTTAGAGATATAATAAAGAAAAGTCCCCGGCAGTCCTCCCCAAAAATCCGGGGGATGGAAAACCCATTTTTTTCAAGGGTGAGTCCATGAACTGGGAGCGGATGATTCTTACTTAAATGTGACAATACCGGGATATTTGATAGATTGATTTAGCAAAAAAAATCACTCCCTCTGTATTTTATCCGCTCCTATTTAAAGATTTCAGAGATAATTTCACTTAAATTTCTCGTTTAAGTGAAATTAAGAAATTTTTCAATATCTACCCCGGGATAGAGAGGAATCGCGCCAAGATACCCTAATTTTCTCTAAATTGTTTTTATCGATAAAATGGCCCTGGCGCACTCCCGTCAATTGAGAGGAATGTTACTACTGAGCGATCGGCCCCTTAATCATGAGGGAAAAATGTGAGGATGGATAGGCTTACTGTGAAAAAGGTAGATTATTAAATGACTTTATACAGAAGTATTGATTGGGTTAAAAAAATGCAAATCAACTCTGTAGCGCTTCTACATCAGATTATCATGGAAGAAGCGAGAAAGATGTGATGCACCGACGGCACGCGAAGCCGCATAGCGAAGGTATAGTGATTCAAGGAGATAGCATCTTCCTATAAGCCCGATCGCCTCTCCAAGAAAAAAGCCCGCTTAAGCGGGCTTTTCCTTTGTACATTAGCTGGACATTACGAGTTACTTTCCACCATCACCGGCTGGATGATAGAAGTTACAGCATCAGCGCCATTGCCTTGTAACACCTCTTCCTGAGATTCTTGATGATACAAAGCGGAATCGATGCGGCAACCCCGGTAAGCTAGGACATACAACTCTTTAAGGTCGCGAATCAGGGGATAGCGGGGATTGGCACCTGTACATTGGTCGTCAAATGCCTGATCCGCCATTTCTTCCACTTCTTCGTAGAAGGCTTTGTCATCCCCAGAGAGGGCTTCTTTCAGGGTCAGAGGAATGTCTAACTCTTTCTTGAGGTTCTCGATCGCCTCTACCAATTTCTCGATTTTCTCTTGTTCGGTATCCCCACCGAGTCCGAGATAGTCGGCAATCCGCGCATACCGCCATTTGGCATTGGGATATTTGTATTGCGGGAAGATGGCTTGCTTAAAGGGCGTGTCCGTGGCATTATACCGGATGACGTGAGAAATCATCAGGGCATTGGCTAACCCGTGGGGGACATGGAAGGTCGAACCCAGTTTATGCGCCATTGAGTGACAGACCCCGAGGAAGGCGTTCGCAAATGCCATCCCGGCGATCGTCGCCGCATAATGCACTTTCTCCCGCGCTTTCGGGTCTTTGGCCCCGTTTTTGTAGGAGGAAGGCAGATACTTAAACAGCAGGCGAATCGCTTCTAAGGCCAATCCGTTGGTAAACTCAGAAGCACAGACGGAAACGTAGGCTTCTAAGGCATGGGTGAGGGCGTCGATGCCACCGTAGGCGGTGAGTTTCTTGGGCATATTCAGCACCAATTCCGGATCGACGATCGCCATGTTCGGAGTGAGGGCGTAATCTGCCAGGGGATACTTGATCCCCGTGCGATCGTCCGTGACGACGGCGAAGGGGGTGACTTCTGAACCCGTTCCCGAAGTGGTGGGAATGGCAACCATGATCGCTTTGACACCCAATGGCGGGAGTTCGTACACCCGTTTGCGGATGTCCATAAACCGGGTGGCGAGTCCTTCAAATTCGATTTCCGGATGTTCATACATCAACCACATGACTTTCGCCGCATCCATCGGGGAACCTCCCCCGAGGGCGATAATCACGTCGGGTTTGAAAGAGTTCATCCGCGCCAGTCCCTTATTGACCGTAGTCAGGGATGGATCGGGTTCGACGTCGAAGAAGATGTCATATTTAACGCCAATTTCTTCGAGGACTTCTTCCACGGACTTGGTGAGACCCATGTCGTACAACGGTTTATCGGTGACGATAAAGGCGCGTTGTTTTCCGGCGAGTTCCCGCAGGGCGATCGGGAGGGAACCATATTTAAAGTACACTTTGGGCGGAATCCGGAACCAAAGCATATTTTCCCGGCGTTCCGAGATGGTTTTGATGTTGAGCAGATGGTGGGGACCGACGTTTTCGCTGATGGAGTTGCCTCCCCAGGTGCCGCAACCGAGGGTCAGGGAGGGGTCAAGGCGGAAGTTATATAGGTCGCCGATCGCCCCTTGAGAGGAGGGAGTATTAATCAGCACCCGCGCCGTTTGCATTTGCCCTTCAAATTCGTGGATATTCTGGGTATTCGCCGGAGATGTATAGAGTACGGCAGTATGTCCCCGTCCGCCAAACTGCACTAAGTCATGGGCTTTATGGACGGAATCGTGAAAATCTGTCGCCCGATACATGGCTAAGATAGCGGAGAGTTTCTCGTAGGCAAAGGGTTCCGCTTCGGAAATCTCTTCTACTTCCCCAATCAGGACCCGCGTCTCTTCTGGAACGGA
This sequence comes from Laspinema palackyanum D2c, assembly GCF_025370875.1. Lineage (NCBI taxonomy): Bacteria > Bacillati > Cyanobacteriota > Cyanophyceae > Oscillatoriales > Laspinemataceae > Laspinema > Laspinema palackyanum. The sequence continues at coordinate 208,180 of NZ_JAMXFD010000004.1, read as the reverse complement.
AATTCCGGCAATTTCAGCCAGTTTTTGGATGGATTGTCCGACAATATCCGGATTTAAGCGTCCGTTGACAATGATTTTGCTGCCGAGTTTTTGCCGTTCTTCCGGATTCAGGAAGTATGCGCCGCGATCGCTAAATTCCTGTTTGACCTCCTCATACACCTCATCTACCACAATCACCGATTGTTCTGAGGCGCAAATCATCCCATTGTCAAAGGTTTTGCTCAGAATAATCGAGGAAACAGCCATTTTAATATGGGCAGTTTCATCAATCACCGCCGGAGTATTTCCAGCACCTACCCCTAAAGACGGATGTCCGGAAGAATAGGCCGCTTTCACCATACCCGGACCGCCGGTTGCCAGGATTAATTTAATATCAGGATGCTGCATCAAGTGCTGGGATAACGGCACCGTGGGCTCGTCAATCCAGCCGATGAGGTCTTCGGGTGCTCCGGCAGCTACGGCAGCTTCCAGGATGATTTTTGCCGCATCTCGGGTGCATTCTTTCGCCCGAGGGTGGGGAGAGAAAATAATCCCGTTCCGGGTCTTCAGGGCAAGCAGGGCTTTAAAAATAGCCGTAGAAGTGGGGTTGGTTGTGGGGACGATCCCCGCCAGAATGCCCACAGGTTCGGCTATTTTCTGGAAGCCAAAAGATTTGTCTTCTTCGATAATGCCGCAGGTTTTTTCGTGCTTATATTTGTTGTAGATAATTTCTGAGGCAAAGTGGTTTTTGATCACCTTGTCTTCCACGACTCCCATGCCGGTTTCTGCTACCGCTTTCTTGGCCAGGGGAATTCGGGCTGAGTTGGCGGCTAGGGCTGCTTTCTTGAAAATTTCATCCACCTGTTGCTGACTGTAGGTGGCATATTTTTCTTGGGCCGCTTTGACCCGCTGAATGAGTTGTTCGAGTTCTTGAGTGTTGGTGACTTGGCTGTTCATGTTAATTATTTTCCTATCTCTCTAGTACCACAACATTAACATTTAGATAGGCTCAATCAGGATAGAATTGCCGGTTTTTGATGAGTGGTCTGGGATAACGAGTCCTGCTCGGGTTTGAGCGGATTAATTGTAATCTAGACTACCCATTTTCAAAGTCTGACTGGGGGTAATTCATGGCTTAGATCAGGTGTTAGATGCTGATCAGGGGGTGGAATTTTAAAATCTAACCTCGTTTCGCCATTGCTACCCCGTCCGTTAAACTTCTATACCTCTATCATAAACAATTTTTTGGATTTTAGGACAGCAAGGGGTAAAATATTTTTTGAAGGGTTTTTATCTAGGGATTCTGTCTATTTTAACACTTTTTTCCGACTTTGCCGAGGCGTAAATCTTAAATTTTTCTACATTTTTTGAAAATCACCGGCTCGATGCGGGTGACTCCGGAACACAGCGTTCAACCCATGCAGAAGCTCAGGCTAGGATCTAAGCGGAAGATTATCTGGGGACATTGCCCAGGATTTTATTATATTTTAAGCTTTCTCTTGAGCTTGTTGATGCAGTTGATGCTATGGATAATGAGTGGGAAACTGCCTCCGGTTGCCGAATCCTGTGCCACCCCAGTCTCGGATGGTTCCTTTCCCTGGCGATCGCCAACCCGTTGCTACAGCCGAAAAATTGGGTCGTCCTCAATCTGTAATGCTGCTTTTCTCGCGTTGTATATCAATTCACCCTTGTCTCAAGCGAGCAAGATGCTCGCACTCCTAATCGCATTTGTCTCCCATGAGTTCGGGAACTGCTCTATCCCAATTTCATACGGAATCCGGTTGTGATAGGTCTGTAAAAACCCGCACATAAGCATGGTGGGGCTACACAGACCAAGCCCGCCCTTCGACCCTTCGACCCTTCGGGGGGGTTGCGGGACAGCGGGCTGCGGGACAGGCTTGACTCATGCTTCGACAGCCCAGTCAATGGGTTTGAGGCAACAACACTCAACAACCCTCTGCAATTTGTTAGTCTAACAACTTAACGATTCCCTGCGAAACCTGAAAGCGATCGCCGCTACTCATTTGGCGTGAAAACTGTGTCTGAGTCTGCTATATTGAACTTAAAAAAGTGATGAAGCTAAGTTTATGAAAATTAAAGCCATTATTCATCCAGCAGAAGAAGGGGGCTATTGGGCAGAAGTTCCAGCCCTTCCCGGTTGCATTACCGAAGGTGATACCTTGGAAGAGGTCACCCAGAATTTACAAGACGCCGTTGAGGGTTGGCTGAGTGTTGCGAATAATAGTCTGAAAAAAACAAAGTCCACAGACGAAATTGTGGAAATTGCGGTATGAAGTCTATTTCGGGAAAACAACTTTGTAAAATTGTGGAAAAGAAGGGCTGGGTTTTACAGAGAATTACAGGAAGCCACTATATTTACAACAATCCCGAAGAACAAAAAATTCTCTCTATTCCTGTCCATAGTAATCAGGACTTAAAAATTGGCACTTTAAAGGCATTGATGAAAGTAGCCAATCTCACCGAGGAGGACTTGTGAAAAAAGACCCAGCAACAGAATAAAATAGAGTGATTTTGCTTTTGAGCGATCGCCAAGGGTTGCGGATGCCAAATCGCCTACACTCAGAAACCTTTTCTGATGAGTGTCTGCATCCTCACAGCGGGCGATCGGCACTTCAAGCCTTGGGCTACAATAGCTGGAAACCCTACCGGCTTTTCAACATCCATGACAACCAACAAGTCCTTATAAGAACGCATGAACGACTGAAGTCGTTACTACAAACATTCGAGGACTGGAGTTTAAATCTCAGAGGGGTGCATGACTTGTGCGGCAGCTTTCCTCCTTGTTTGTAGTAACGACTTTAGTCGTTGCCAAGAGTGTTATGGCTCCTGCCATAACACGAGCAAACCCAGGGTGGGCGTTACTTGGCTGACGCCAAGTAACGCGGTAACGACTGAAGTCGTTACTACAAACAGAAGATGGGCGGATGACTTGTGCGGCAGATTTCCTCTTGGTTTGCGGGCTAATGTCCGCGAGTTTGAACCCTCTACGGGTGCAGGTTTTTATAGACTTTGACAACCGGATTCCCTATTAGGTCTATTCTCTCCCATTTCCCCCTGGATTAGAGGGCATACCTCCGATTAAGCCATTGGCGGTATTGAACAAATTAATCGGGCTTTTGCCGTCGGTAATGAGCACACTTTGTAGACCTAATCCCGCTAAGAGTCGGGCTTGCATTTCCGGTCCGGCTTGAGCGATCGCCCGCAGGGTTTCCGGTCCTAATGCAGCTACTTTTTGGGCGAATTCGGTACTGGTAATTTCCGCCATCCGTTGGGCTTTTTCTATCTCTAGGTTTGTGAGGGCTTGTTGATGGGCGAGTTCGGCTTCTTGGCGCGATCGCAGTTGGGCGAGTTCGACTTCGGCGCGGATGCGGTTGGCTTCGGCTTCTTGGCTGGCTAAATTCACTTGTAATTGCCCTTGAATCTGCGCGGCTTCGGCTTTGGCGCGGGCTTCGGCGGTGGCTTGTCCCGTGGAGGAAATGGCGGCGTTTTCTGCTTCTAATTCCAACAGGTTGCGGCGTTCGGCTTCGGCGGCACTTTTGTCTACAATCGCCTGTCTTTCGAGTCTGGCTTTGGCTTGTTGGGCGATGCGTTCGGCATCATGTCTTGCCGCAGCTTCTTGGGCGTCGGTGGTGATTTGAATGGCAATTTGTACGGATTTTTGCAGGCTTTTTAAGGTTTCTTCATCTACAGGTTCGACGGATTGAATGTCGATGTTGGTGATGACGAGATTATTCGACCGAAATCGGAAGTCTTCCCGAATATGTCCCTCGTCATCGACGCCAAAGACGGCTTGACGAATGATGCGGGCGGAGTTGCGGTGGAATTCATCGAATTGGACTCCGGCAACGGCACCGCGCACTCGGGAGGCGATCGCCTTGCAAGCAGCGCCGACAAAATCGGGAACTTGAAATAATTTCTCCGTCTGTTCTTCGTTATTTTTATCGACTTCAAAATACCAATTATAAGATAATTGTAATTGCAGTCGCGCATGATCCGAAGTTTCCACGGTGAAAATATCCGTCATGAAATCCGGACCCAACAATAAAGCTAACGATTTAATCGCATTGGGTCGTTTGGGTTTATCCCCCGATAAACTTAACACGGTAAAGGCTTCATCGGGTCCTAACATGACTAAATCAGGACCGAATACATTCCGGGCAGTTCGTTCTTTATAGTCGTGAATTTGCACCACGGCATTTTGAGGAATATGAAAGACAACCGCACGAGTTTTATCCCGTTGTTTGCGCTGATTCTGGGTTCGTCCCCGGGTTTCCTCACCACTGCCGCTATATTCCCCGCGATCGCCTAATGGGTCACTTTTGCGTTGCAGCAACTCTTCCACCACTGGGGGTAACTCTTTTTCCCAAGGTTCTTCATGGGGGGCTAACAGATAGGCTTGGGGCCCACTCACCAGTTTCAGTTCCCCATTTTGAATATCTCGCACATAGATTCCTTCATTTTTATCTAAGGGAATCGCTTTGCGGGTTTCGATGACTTCGACTTGTACCGGAGGAATATAATCCCGGGGACCATGAATCATCCATAAATCCCCGGGTTGGTGATGAATCGGGTTCTCTGGGGTTCCTTCGGTAAAAGCTTCATAAGCCCGGAGTAACAAGGCTTCCTGTTCCCCTAGCACATAGACTTTTTGGATGCCGTTGTGGAGGGATTCTCCGGGATGTAAAAAGAAGGTAATACGCCCTTGTCGGACTTCCCTCATCCCAAATTGGGGTTTACCTTGGCGATCGATGGGGTCTACGACGATACACCATTCTCGGTCATTCAATGTGGTGACTTGGACTTCCCCCACGACTTGTTCATAGACATCGGGAATATGAATTTCTGCATCTTCTAAGGTAACTAACCATTCATCTCCGGCTTTCCGTTGCCGTCCAAAAATGTCAGTAAAACTGCGTTTGGCTTTGAGATGCAAGGCTTTGCGCTCGGTTAAGACATAAGCCTCAATTAAACCGAGGATTTCTTCATCAATGCCCGGTAAATAAGCTCCTTCTTCTCGTACTAACCATTCTTCTCCGGCGCGGCGGGGAATTCCCTGGCGATCGATGCAGTTTTGACGGGAGAATAATCGCAGGGCTTGATTGGTTTTAATAATAGTGGCTTGGACGGTTTTAACGATCGCCACTTCTACCCGAGGAATGTAGGTTCCGGGTCCTTCAAATAGCCATTCATCTCCAGCAACCCGCTCAATCATTTGGGTTTGAACAGTTTCCCCGGGGATTGCCCGGGTCTCGCTAAAATCCCGTAAGGCGCGCAATCGCAAGGCTTGATTGGTTTCGACGACTTGCAATTGGGTGACACTTTCTGCAAGTTCTTCCCCTGGATATAGGGGAAAGGGTTCTTGGGATAAACGAATTTCCCGATCGCCATAACGGAGTCGGATTTGTCCCCGAGGGTCGGTGAGGGGTGCGCCATTTTCATCCACCATGACTGGATTGGCAACGATGCAATAATGGCGTGGGGGAACAACAATGGCGGGTTGGGGTTTTAAGATAAGTCGTTCCCCATCTCGCAGGGTAATCGTTTGGGGGCCGACTTCTAGGCGAGTAATTCCCGTATTATTATCTAAAACATGAATAAATTCCTGGGGTTTAAGACGAATCACTCCACTGGCTAAATCCGAGTTTAAGGTGAGATTTTCGGAGAGTTGATCGGGTTTACTCATGTTTTGAATATTCTCTACGCAGAGAATAGGTGATAGGATAGTTCTACTATAAACAAGGATTTCAGGGATGAAGTGATTTCGATCAGGCGATTGCCCAGGTAGAAATCACCCTAGATGAATGACGGCGATCGCTGGATTCCAAATGGGTCCAATTGCTAAGGGAATTACAAAAAATAAATCATCCGAATTTTCGTAGTAACCCCTTCAGGGGTTACTCTAAAAATGACTCAATCAAGGAGTCACTACGAACGTTTTGGTGATTTTATTTTTTGGAGTTCCCTAATCCTATTTTGCTCGGAGGTGAGAGAAAAAATAAGTATTTTTAACTAAACTGATTGCCCTAAAAGATGAAGGGGCAACCTAACTGTCCTCAGTTCAGTGAAAAGAAAATGTGATTTTGCAGATCAGAACGGGTACAATCCTCGAAGGGGTATTTTATTGTTTAGCTTCGCCACTAATGAAATGTATGATCGTTGAGTTACTTCTTTTCGGGATTTTATTTCCCCTTGATGTCGCCCAAGCGGGCGAGGTAGAACCCTGGCAAGCCGGGGGGTTCGGGGACAATCTGGAATTATCTGCTGATGCTGCCCATCTGGAGCCTTTATTTTTCCAACCCCTTCAGGGCGATCGCACTGAGGTTGAGGTCCTTTTTCCCGAACCGGATGCCTGGGAGGGGACAGTTTCCCCCCAAGGTGAGATTGCCCAAGAAGACCCCGCCACAGCACCGGAAGAAACGGCCCCCCGCTCAGGGACTCCCTTACATCGGGGGATTCCCGGGGAACAACCGTTCATGCCCCAACGCATCCCGTTTCGCCCGCGTACGGATGTTACCACTCAAAGCAAACCCTACTTGGCCTCTCCGGGGATTACGGTGATGACCCCCTCGGGCTATGGTGCCGGTTGGGGAAGTGCGGGATTTGGGTTGGGTTTACAGGAACGAACGCGGTTTACAGATAGCAGCGATGGGGTTGCTGGATTCGGCATCGGATTTGGAAATCCTAGGGACAATATTGGCTTAACCGTGGGTGTGACGGTGACGGATTTATGGGGTGATGCCTTTGAGGATGGCAGTCTCAGCTTAAAATTGCATCGGCAATTGCCGAACGATTTTGGCATTGCGGCAGGGATACAGGGAGCTCTCACTTGGGGAGAAACCGATGGGGGGACCTCTGGGTATGGCGTGGTGACGAAACGCTTCGTTTTAGATGAACCGGAGAACCTTTGGAGCCAAATGTATGTGACCCTGGGGGTCGGAGGTGGACAGTACCGATCGGAGTCAGATATCGAGGCGGGAGAGGGGACTGTCGGACTGTTTGGATCCGTGGCTTTGCGGGTTGCACCTCCCGTCAGTGCGATCGCAGAATGGACGGGTCAGGACCTCACTTTGGGGGTTTCCGTTGTGCCGTTCCGGAATATTCCCTTGGTGATTTCTCCCGCGATTACGGACATAACTGGAAGTGCGGGAGATGGCACTCGGTTTATTCTCGGGATTGGTTATGGTTTTACCTTTGATCGGTTGTAGTACAGGCTTATTTATAAAAGGATTCTCACAATGAAGCTGTTTAAGGGATGGATGAAATTGTTTCTGGCTATGACATTGGTGGCGATCGCTGCTGATCCTGCCATCACCCAGACGGGAAACCAGTCCGATGTCACGGGACCCCTACCAGAGGAACCGCTACCAGAGGAACCGCTACCAGAGGAACCGCTACCAGAGGAACCGCTACCGGAGGAACCGCTACCGGAGGAACCGCTACCGCCACCGCCAACGATCGCACCCACAGGAAGCATCACCCCTCTACCTACTCCCACCGAAACTCCCGCAGAAACTCCCGCAGAAACTCCCGCAGAAACTCCCGCAGAAACTCCCGCAGAAACTCCCACAGAAACTCCCACAGAAACTCCCGCAGAAACTCCCACAGAAACTCCCCCAGAAACTCCCACAGACACACCACCTGGAGATACCCCAGTAATCCCTGTTGACAGTCCAGGGGAAGTGCTGACACCGATTCCCGTTCAAACCCAAGAACCGATTAACATTCAGTCCCCCGAACCCACGGGCCCGCTTGTCATCCCCGAGAATCCAGAGATTCCCCTGGAGGAGGAAATTCCTCCTCCGGTGAGCGAGAATAATCCAGAACCCGACCCCACAACTGAAAGTACCAATTCCATAGAGGGTCAAATTCTCGAAGGTGAGCCCAGCACAACGGGAGAAGCACAGCCCTTGAGTAGTCTATCGGACCAAGAAGTTGATCGCCCGGGTTATGAAACTCAGTTAGCTGCGGCTGATATTGGGGTGGCGGTTCAAATGTTGGAAGAATATCAGGCAATGGAGTTTAGCAATTATTTAGAAGTGGAGTTATTTGGGGAAACCGCAACTCCCGATGATATTGCTCAAACCTTGTATGATTTGTGGCAAGCGACGGGTAACAAGAGTTCATTTATTTATGTCTCAGCGTTAGCGGACCAATTAGAACTGGTGATGATTTTTCCCCAGAATTTTCGAGTATCGGGGGGCAGTTCTGACTTAGTGGCTTCGGCGGATTTAGCCCAAGGACTGATTGAGAGAACCACGGATGTAGCGGTTCGCGAAACGGTACCCAATGTCGTGCGGGAACAGCTTCTTGAACAGGTGCAAAACTTGCGATCGGAACTGACTAATCCCCGAAGGCTCAACAGTAAAAGTTACTTACCGATCGCCCAATCACTTTATCAGTCGCTAATTGCTCCAATGGAAGCACAACTGGAAGCCAATGGGATTGAAACTTTAGTTTTTTCAATGGATTCTGGGTTGAGAACCCTTCCCCTGGTGGCCTTGCATGATGGGGAACAGTTTTTATTAGAAAAATATGCCGTTGCTTTAGTCCCCAGTTTTGGCTTAACTGATGTCACCTATTCTGATATCCGGAACCGAGAAGTATTAGGGATGGGTTCTGCTATTTTTCAAGACCTCAATCCCCTCCCTGCGGTGCCGACTGAATTGCAAAATATTGTGAGCGCTCCCTGGAAGGGAAATGTCTTTCTGAATGAACAATTCACTGCCGCTAATTTCCGACAAATTAACCAGGAAAAACGCTTTGGAATTATCCATTTAGCAACCCATGCCGAATTTCAAGGGGGAAATTTAGATAACTCTTATATCACGTTTTTTGATAGCCGAGTCGGACTCAATCAAATTCGAGACTTAGCCACGGAACTCGGGTGGAATACCTCCCAGAGTCCTCCCATTGAACTATTAACCCTAAGTGCCTGTCGGACCGCAGTGGGAGATACAGAGGCTGAGTTGGGATTTGCGGGGTTAGCTGTACTTTCTGGGGCTAAGGCATCCTTAGCCAGTTTCTGGTATGTCAGCGATGCAGGAACTCTGGGATTAATGAGTGAATTTTATTCCCAATTAGGGGAAAAACCACTGAAAGCCGAAGCTTTACGGCAAACCCAACTGGCGCTGTTAAGGGGAGAGGTTCGCATAGAAAATGGGATGTTAGTTCTATCGAATGGCAAAACCGTTCCCCTACCCCCGGAATTGAGGGAACAAAAAACGATAAACCTATCTCACCCTTATTTTTGGTCTGCGTTTACCCTGATTGGGAACTGGAATTAACCCGATTAGCACTGATAGCCAATCCAGTTTTCGGAGGTTGACAAACACCCCCAGCCGCAAGGGTGTGGGGTGTTTACTCTAAAATCTGCATCTCGATCGCCCGGTTGATGTCATCGATTGTTGGGAATTTTGGTAGCTTTATTCCGCTGTTTTACTCCCGTCTGTTCTCAACAGCACTAACGCCGGTTTAATTCTCCCTAAAATGGGATAAACTAATTGGAACCCAGAAATGATGGGCGAGAATGGAGTGAGGGAACGTCAATGAGTTATAAAATGGACCGCCGCGCTTATGCGGAAACTTATGGCCCAACGGTGGGCGATCGCATTCGGTTAGCCGATACAGAATTATTTATTGAAGTTGAACAAGACTTTACCACCTACGGCGATGAAGTGAAATTTGGCGGGGGAAAAGTCATCCGCGATGGCATGGGACAATCCCCCATTGCCAATGATAACGGGGCGGTGGATTTAGTGATTACCAATGCGGTGATTCTCGATTGGTGGGGAGTGGTTAAAGCCGATGTGGGAATCCGGGATGGCAAAATATTTAAAATTGGTAAGGCGGGAAATCCTTATATCCAAGATCATGTTGATATTATTATCGGTCCAGGAACCGAGGCGATCGCCGGGGAAGGGATGATTCTCACTGCCGGGGGAATCGATGCCCATATACACTTTATTTGTCCCCAACAGATTGAGGTGGCGATCGCCTCGGGAATTACCACCATGTTAGGCGGGGGAACCGGACCCGCTACGGGAACGAATGCCACCACCTGTACCCCCGGACCTTGGAACATCCACCGGATGTTACAAGCTGCCGATGCCTTCCCTGTGAATCTCGGATTTATGGGAAAAGGCAACAGCAGCAGACCCCGCGCCCTCGTGGAACAGGTTCTCGCCGGTGCAATGGGATTAAAATTACATGAAGACTGGGGAACCACTCCAGCGGCGATCGATACTTGTCTGACGGTTGCCGATGAGTATGATGTGCAAGTTGCCATCCATACCGATACCCTGAATGAAGCGGGATTTGTAGAACAAACCATCGCCGCCTTTAAAGACCGCACCATTCATACTTACCATACGGAAGGGGCTGGCGGAGGACACGCCCCGGATATTATCAAGGTTTGCGGACAAAAAAATGTCCTCCCCTCTTCCACCAATCCCACCCGCCCTTATACTGTAAATACCTTAGAAGAACATCTGGATATGCTGATGGTGTGCCATCACCTCGATCGCAGTATCCCCGAAGATGTCGCTTTTGCTGAATCCCGCATCCGTCGGGAAACCATTGCTGCCGAGGATATTTTACATGACCTCGGGGCGTTTAGTATGATTTCCTCCGATTCTCAGGCAATGGGACGAGTGGGAGAAACCATCATTCGCACTTGGCAAACCGCCCATAAAATGAAGGTACAGCGCGGGTTTTTGTCCCCGGATGACCGCAAAGATGGGATTCCCAGTACAACAGAACAGGATAATTTCCGGGCGCGACGTTATATTGCCAAATATACGATTAATCCCGCAATTGCCCACGGGATTTCTAATTATGTGGGGTCGATTGAAGAAGGTAAACTGGCGGATTTATGCTTGTGGCGTCCGGCATTTTTTGGGGTGAAACCGGAACTGGTGATCAAAGGGGGGGCGATCGCCTACGCCCAAATGGGAGATGCCAATGCCAGTATTCCGACTCCGCAACCGATCCATTCTCAGCCGATGTTTGCCAGTTTTGGAGGGTCTCGGACTGCCACATCTTTTACATTTGTCTCCCAAGCAGCATTGGAGTTAGAAATACCAACTCAGTTAGGTTTGCGAAAACCAGCTATTGCCGTTTCGGACACGCGCAAGGTGGGGAAACGGGATATGAAATTAAATGAGACCCTGCCTTATATTGAGGTAGATCCAGAAACCTATCAAGTTTGGGCGGATGGTCAATTACTCACCTGTGAACCGGCACAAGTGTTGCCCTTGGCCCAGCGATATTTTCTGTTTTAAGTTGCAACAACCGGCGGGTTTTAAGTTGCAACAACCGGCGGGTTTTAAGCAACAACCGGCGGGTTTTAAGCAACAACCGGCGGGTTTTAAGCAACAACCGGCGGGTTTTAAGCAACAACCGGCGG